>USGC01000038.1 GCA_900554095.1 uncultured bacterium | reverse complement strand
GGTACGGGAGAGGGTTGTGGCGAGCTTTACTCCTGCAGGTGAGGGGTTAAAAGGCTTTACTTTAGCTGAAGTTTTGATAACTTTAGGCATAATCGGTGTCGTGGCCGCAATGACAATGCCGACTCTGGTTGGTAAATATCAAAAGCAAGCAACTGTTGCAAAACTTCAAAAAATATATTCGATATTAAATCAGGCATTTCAGCGTTCTGAAGTTGATAATGGGGATTACAGATACTGGGAAAGTGGTTATGACATTGGTTCTGACGCGTATTTTGATAAATACTGGAAACCTTACATGCAAATAATTAAGGTTTGTAAAACGGCGTCAGACTGCGGTTATAAAACTGAACGCTGGTATCTTATAGACGGAACCCTTGGTAATTCTTATATTATCGCGAATGACTTGAGGACAGGGGTAATTCTGAAAGACGGAATTTTTGTCAGTGTAACAACAAAGACTATAGATTCCGATGGCGTGAGTTCTCCGCAAACTCGGATTTATGTCGATATAAATGCTGGTGCTGGTCCAAATCGTATTGGCAAAGATGTATTTTCATTCTACAGAGTGGATGATGATACTGCTAAAGGGGTTGTGGCCGATTGTTACGCTGCGTCTGACAGCTACATAAAAAATAATTGCAGTCTTGGGTCAAAAAACGGTAATTGCTGTCTTCAAAAAATAATCAGGGACGGCTGGCAGATTAAAGACGATTATCCTTGGTAGTCTTCATGACTTTCTTTTAAAAATCATTAATGTAATAGTATAAAATATTTTTTTCACCTACATCGAACGGACGATTTTTCTCAAAAAATCTTCACAAAAGGGGTGAAAATACGTTATGATAAATAAAAGAAAGGCAGGGAAATATGCAATACAATGTAAGCTGGACGCCTAATTATGATTTAGCAGCCCGAATAGAGCACTCAAAGCTTGATACGGGCCTCTACGGAATGCCGTCTGCAAGGCTTGATGGTATTGAAAAGCCTTCTACACCTGATTTTAAAACAGTATTTACCGGACTTGTTGAAAACCTTAACGCGCAGGTAGAAGCACCCGATAACCTTTTAAAAGACGTTATGCAGGGCAACACAAACGTTGATATTCACGATGTAATGACAGCTATGGCAAAGTCTGAAATCAGTGTTAACGTTGCGACACAACTTACCGGAAAAGTCATACAAGCGTATGACAAAGTTATGCAAATTCAAGTGTAAAATGTAAAATAGGGATACAATTTTAACCGACCGGGGAAAACAATGGATTTTCAAAAAATATTAGAGAATAAACCTTTATTATACGGCATTATTGGCGGTGTCGTGATTTTCATAGCGCTTCTGGTTACGATACTGACGTTTGCAGGAAAATCATCAGGCGGCGGCGCACAAGAAATAAGCGGCGAGCCGATAAAAGAAGATGTAGAATTAGTCAGAACCGACAACGCAGGTAAAGCTATTGAAATTCAAGCGCTTCTTGCCCGCAACGACATAGCCGCAAGCCGTAAGCTTGACGGTACAAAATCTATTATTTATTTAAAAAAAGGCGACTGTACAACCGGACGTAAAAAATGTACCTCTGAACAGCGTGATAAAGCTATTTTAGCGATTGTAAAAAGCGGCTTGATGGATCAAAACGTTGGGCTTGAAGTTTTTGATAAAGGTGATTTTACATCAACTAAAGAAGATAAAAAAATCCGTCTTACACGCGCAATTAACGGTGAACTTGCAAGGCTTATAAAACAGATTGACCCTATTACAAATGCCTCCGTATTTATTTCAATTCCGGAAGATACAATGTTTACGTCTATGAAAAAGCCGGTAACTGCCACAGTACAAGTTACGATTTCAGACACTGATAAAGTCGGAAAACTTGATGCGATGAAGGTTAAAGCGATTACAAATCTCCTGCTTGGAAGTGTCAGCGGCTTGACTGCTGATAACATTGCAATCACTGATACAAATGGCAATACATACAGCTCTATAATGGATGCTGAGGATGAAATGCTAGAAAAACTTCAGGAAAACGACCGCTATATGCAGCAAAAGGTTGAACAGCAATTAAACCGTTTACTCGGCGGTAAAGGAAATTATGTTGCAACTGTAAGCACTTTCTTGCGCCAAGCTCCGATGGAAAGAACCAGAATCGAGTATGATCCGGATAAAAAAGCCTCTGTTGCAGAACAGTCTTTCACCGAAGGTTTAGGAGATCAAACCCGCGACAGCAATAAAAATCCAAATGCTGTAAGTGTTTATCTTCCTAACGGCTTAGCCGCAGGCGGTCAGGACTCAAGCCAAGACAGAAGTTATTCACGCCAGGCCCGCGAAACCCAATACGGCGTTACAAAAACTCAAACTAATGAATACATAAAACCAGGTGTAATTGAAGAAATTTCAATAGCAGTTACAATGGAAAAGAGCGCGCTTCCGGCAGAAACAACCGTAGAAGAATTAAAAGAACTTATCGCTCACGCAGCAAGTCCAAAAGCTTCACCTGAAAATGTTACAATCGCATTTTCAGATTCTATTGACCCTTACCTTGCAGGCGATAGACCGGCTGGCCTTCCAAAACCTGACCAAAGCGGAAATCCTTGGTGGATAACAATTGCGCTTTGCGCTGTTGGTCTCTTTGGAATATCAAAAGCAGTTCACAATAAACTTCGCAAAGCACAAGAACAGCACGAAATGGAAGTCGAAGCTTTACGCCAAAAAGAAATTGAGCAAGATCGGCTTCTTCAAGATATGAACAACCGTGCAGCACAAATTACGCAACGCCAGCAAGAATTGGCTCAAGGTCTTCTTGAGCAGCAGCAAAAAGAATATCTTGCCCTTCATACGACTGATGATTTGGTTAACGCGCTTTCAAACATGTCCGCTAATCTCAACGAAGCCGACGACGAAGACGCCGCTGATAAAATCAAAAGCTGGATAGAAGAAACATAATTAACTAGACTTTAAAAGGGAAAACAATGGCAATACAAGGTTTTGATTACAAAGCATTCGCACAAAATTTAACAGATCAGGCAAAAGAAATTGTGCCGGCAGAATTTACGCCGGAACAGAAGCAATACGTTGTGAATACTTTGATGAACTTCTCATCAATTGCCGGTGAAGCCCTTTATAATGATACAGAACTGAATTTTAATGCTGATCAGGCCGCAATGATAACTCAAATAATTGCGGAATGGTCATTTCATAAATCTGTTGATTTAATACGTTCGGGCATTCCAATGCAGTATTGGGATGTGATTATGCAAAAGATTGCATTCACTATTTTTGAAATCGCAAAACAGACATTTAAGCAAGGGCTTCCGCAAGATCAGATTTTATCTATAATTGAGCACCATGTTAAAAAGGCTTACCTTGATTCTATTCAAGAATTAAAGCAAAAAAACTTAATTGACGATGCATTAAGTGAAAAGGCTTCAAAACAGTCAAATATAGATTCAATGATGCAGCAGATGCAAGAAGAGCAGCAGCCTCAGCCGGCACCAGTGCAGCAAGCGCCGCCGTCGGCGCCGGCAAAAGCAGAAACTCCAAACCTTCCTCAAACACAAACTCCTGGCGATATTTCAAAACCAATTGAGAAATATACTCCTCCTAAACTTTTAAAACTGGTTGCGGTTGCGCTTCTTTTGAAACGAGTTACAGATGACAAAGTTCAGTCTATCTTAAACCGTTTTGACCAAGATGATGCCGGTACTGTTTTAAAATATATGTATGTGGACGACTTAGAAGAAAAGGTTGACCCTACTGTTACGATGCGGGTTCTTGAAGACATTGGTGAAAATCTTCCAGCTGCAACAGAAGTTAACACAAATATGGTTGTTGAAAGAGTGAAAGCAGCGGCTGAATTAATTCCCCGCAATAAGCTTGAAAACCTCTTGCAGATTGAAAGACCGAATGTCAGACGATTTGTTTTCAGTGCTCTTGAAGGTGAATACTGCAAAATTCCTCCGCGAGTTGCAGCAGTTATTGCCTCACACATCGAACATGGTGTATAATAAAATTAAATCATGATTATAAAGAAAAAAACTGTCAAAAAAACGGACTTGCAAGAGGGATTAGAAGAAGTTCAAGTTGTTGAGGATGTCCGACCGGAAACGCCAATACAGCCTGAGCTAATTGTGCAGCCGCAAAAAACAGTCGATGATGATATAGATTTGTTTAATCTCGACAATATAGATTTTAAACAGCGTACTGAAAGACGCCGCGGGGACAGGCGCCGCGGATTTCGCCGTGTTGATGAAAGAAATTTGATTTCCCGAGCAAGAGAAGAAGCCGATAGTATCCGTGAAGCCTCTGCTAAAGAAGGTTATGAAGCGGGGATTTTGCAGGCAAGAGAGGATATTGAAGCGCTCAGAGAGGCTATTAGCGTATTTATGAATGCCAAGCAAGAAGTATTTGAATATATAGCTCCGGACATTCTTGAAATAAGCATTGATATAGCACAAAAAATTATTAAAAAAGAAATAACTCAAGATCCGCAGATGATATTGGACAAGATTACGGAAATATTGAAAACTCTTTCAAAAGAAGAAACAAAAATTAATCTGAAAGTTAACCCATCGCAAGTAAGTATTTTAAAACAAAGCATACCGGATATTTTGTCAGACGCTGGGCTTGATGCACGGATAATTATAGTTCCGGATGAGACCGTAACAGAAGGCGGATGTGTAGTTACAACAGCAAACGGCGTAATCGATGCGACAATCGAAAGCCAAATATCAATAATTAAGGAGGCGTTAAAAGAAATCTAATGGCACAAGGTCAAGGAGCTTCAAATTCTTTATCAGAAGTAGCAGTAGCAATATTTGTACTACTGTTAATTGTCCTTTTGTTATGCGAACTTCCCAATTGGATTGTAAACGTTTCGATTTGTTTAAACATAACACTTGGTGTTGTGCTGCTGATGATTTCTTTGTATGTTAAAAAGACGCTTGAACTTGCGTCATTTCCTTCAATTATTCTTATTGGAACCATGTTTCGGCTTGTACTTTCTATTGCTTCAACAAGGCTTATTTTGTCAAAAGGTGAAGCCGGAGAAGTAATTCACGCATTCGGAACATTCGTAACCGGCGGGAATATGGTTGTCGGCGGCGTAATCTTTTTAATTATCACTGTTGTACAGTTTATGGTAATTACCAAGGGTGCTGAACGTATTGCTGAAGTTGCAGCACGTTTTGCATTGGATGCAATGCCTGGTAAACAAATGACAATTGACGCAGATTTTAACGCCGGGTTAATATCACCGGAAGAAGCCACCCAAAAACGTGAAGATTTGCAAAGAGAATCAAATCTTTTCGGTTCAATGGACGGTGCTATGAAGTTTGTAAAAGGTGATACAATTGCCGGTATAATTATTGTGCTTATCAATATCATAGGCGGCTTGTGCGTCGGATGTATTATGAACCAGATGCCGATAGCAGATGCGGTTTCTAAATATACAATCTTAACCATTGGCGACGGTTTGGCGTCTCAATTGCCTTCACTTTTAATGTCAATTGCGGCAGGTGTATTTATGACGCGTTCTTCTGCTGCAAATTCATTAGGTACAGATGTTACAGCACAAATTAAAAGCAAACCGAATGCATTATTTTTGGCAGCGGCATTTTTGATGCTTTTGGCGATTACGGGGCCATTGTTTACGGGACTTCCGTTCTGGCCGTTTTTTCTTTTTGCTATCGGCCTTGGTATTACAGGCTTTTCAACTCTTATTAACGCTGATGTGCAGTCTCAGCTTGGGCAGTTGGAAAACGTCCGTCAGAATATGCAGGATTTAGTTAATCCGAACCGTATGTATGAACGCTTGGGGGTTGATATTTTAAGCTTGCAAGTCGGCTCAAATCTGCTTGTAATTGCCGATCCTGATCAGGAAGGTCAGTTGCTTGCTAAAATTGCAGCACTTCGTCAAAGAGTTACGGATGAACTTGGCTATATTCTGCCAAACATAAGAATTATGGATTCATCGGCTTTGGATGCAAACGAATACATGATACAAATTCGTGGCAACACGGTTGATACAGGTTATGTATACCCAGGGCGCTTAATGGTAATAGCAGATCAGTGGGATTCTGTGAAAAAAGAGGTACCGCAAGATGCTATAATCGGTATTGATCCGACTTATCAAACACAAGCATACTGGATTACTCCGGATGATGCAAAATCAGCGCGTTCTGTTACAGCGTTTGATTCAACTGATGTTATCGTTACGCACTTGCAGGAATGCGTGAGAAAACACGTTGATGAAGTTATGACGAAAACCGACGTGCTTAAACTTATGGAACTTGTCCGCTCACAAGACCCGACGCTTGTTAACGACCTTGTGCCAACAATTATTTCAACAAGTGATTTGCGTAAAATCTTTGTTAACTTGATACGAGAAAAGGTTTCAATAAAAGATATTATATTTGTATTTGAAAGGCTTTGTGATTATGCAAGGTTTTCAAAAGAACCGGATATATTGTCAGAACGATTGCGGGCAGCGCTTGGACGTCAGATTTGCTTGTCAAATGTTGAAGATGATAAAGTTTTATATGCGCTTACGCTATCGCCTGAGTGGGAAAAAATTCTGGACGATAGCTGCCAAAGGACAGAGCTTGGAACAATGTTTCTGCTGAACCCTATGCAGGTACAGGAACTTATTGAAACAACGGCATCTACCTTAATGCGTGCAAACCAGGCGTGCGGCAGAAATCCGGTCATACTTTGTTCGCCTCGTATAAGACTCCCGTTATATCAGCTTTTAGAGCGGCACATTCCGACAATTGTTGTAATTTCGTATTCTGAACTTATAACAGATATTAAAGTTGAAGCGGTCGATACTATTGGTGAAAGTTACGCACAGTAAGGCTTTGAAATGAAAAAGATTATATTGTTTTTAATAGGGATTTACCAAAAAATATCAAAATACACACCGCCGTCTTGCCGGTTTACTCCGACGTGTTCGGAATACACTCGTCAAGCAATAGAAAAATACGGGGTTATAAAGGGCGGCTGGCTTGGAATTAAGCGTATTTGCCGCTGCCATCCCTGGCATGAGGGCGGTTATGACCCCTTGAAATAGCTCCCGGCAGAGAGCTTGAAATTTTTTCAAAATAAGGTATAATAATAATAGTTAAAAAGTTAATAAGTTAAAAAGGAGGCAAAAGGCATGAATAGACGACAATCCTTGGGGGGGGGGCTCGCGAGAATATATCGCTTAGAGGTAAAAAATTAACCCACTTGCAAACTGACCAAAATAATGTTATTATGAATAATAAATTTGGCAAATGTGAGGTTAACATGAAAAAAGGATTTACTTTAGCAGAGGTTTTAATAACCGTTGGCATAATAGGCATTGTCGCAGCTCTGACGCTGCCGTCATTAATAAACAAGTACGAAAAGCAATCAACAATAACAGCAGTCCAAAAAGTATATTCAACGTTAAACCAAGCCTTAAAACGTTCAGAATTAGACAACGGCGACAGCCGGTATTGGGCAAAAGGTCAGGATATGGGCGCTTTAGAATATTACAACCAATACTGGGGACCATATCTAAAGCCAATAAAAATATGCAAAACCTACAATTCCTGTGGTTATAAAAGTGCAAATCCTTGGAAGCATTATAATACCGCCGTTGTATCACCTGCTGCTCGTACAACTGTAATTATGCCCGATGGGATGGTAATAATTTTTATGACTGCGACAACAAATACATCAGATACTTCGCAGTTAAGGTCTAATGAGACTATAATCGTTGATATAAACGGGCCGAAAAATCCAAATGAAGGCGGTAAAGATGTTTTTGTTTTTGAAAAAGTAGACAACAATCTTGGCAAAGGTGTTTTGCCATACGGGTATAACAGAGAGGATGATGTTGTAAAAGCCAGCTGTAGTAATGACACAAGAGACATGTGTGCAACGATGCTTATGCGAAACGGCTGGAAAATTTCTGACGATTATCCTTGGTAAAATTTGCTTACTTTATCCATTTAAAACTTCTCACATAATTGCTGCCGTTAATATCGCCGAAAATTTCTGCTGTGAATATTCTGTAAATATTTTGCGTGTCAATATTCGGAATTTTGTTAATTTCAGCCATTGTGATCGGATTTAATTCATTTTTATTCATAAACGGAATTGTATTTAAAAGGCTGTTTAAAGACGCATTCTTAACCTTGCCGAATACGCTTGTAAGGTTGTTTGACAGTGTTCCGAAAACCGTCATATCTGCAAGCGCGTTTGAAATGTTATAAGAACCTTTTAAGTACATATTTAAATCTTTTCCGTTTGAATAAATATTAACATTTTGTACAATGCCGTCAGATATATGGAGGTTTCCGCTAATACTTTCAAACTCACCTGTTTTCAAAGGTGTAATCAAATCGACGATACTGTTTATTGATAATCCTGTAATGCCTCCGCGTAAAAGATTTCCGGCTTTCAAAAGATATTCTAAAGAGCCAAGCTTAGGCATTCTTCCGTCTGCCACTATGAAGTATCCGTCGCCTGAAAGGGTTTTTGTACAACTGTCAGGTGTTTTTGCGCTGCATTGAAGTGCAATGTCTCCTGTTATTGAACCGAAAATTTGGTTTTGTAAATTGAAAAGTGCTTCTGAAATTATTTGTGCATTTGAATCTTTCATGTGCATTAAAAGATTAAGCCTGTTTGTTACAAAGTCATATTTAAAAGAGCCATCTACAAATCCTTCTGCGAGTTTAAACTTGAATTTTTTCATATCTAAAACAAGCTTATCATTCAGGCTTAATTCCGCTTTAAAATTTTCTGCGCTAACATTTTTGACTTTAACCGTATCGGCTTCGACTTCGGCTTTTTTAATTACTATTTGTGATAAATCAAAATTTTGCGCATTTGAAGCTGCACTTTTATTTCTGTACATGTCGGATTCATAGTCGCGTATCATGTCTGTAATATTGTTGATATTTAAATCTTTGAGTTTAAGTTTAATATTTTCAAACACATAAGGCAGAGTTAGGTCATTTTTCATTACAGCAGTGAGGTTCAAGTTATTAGAAAGGACTGTTCCTTTGGTTGTAATATAGATTTTGTCATTTTTGAAATCCAAATTAACATCTTTGATAGTTGCGTCAAAAAACGGCATATCAATACTTGTTACATCGAGTTTGCCGATAATTTTAGGAGCAAGAGCCGTACCGTTTATCAAAAGGTCTGACGTAAATATTCCTTGCTTCATCAGAGGTTTTCTGAAAATTATGTTAAAGATTTTTGCATCAGTTGGGTTTTGTGTCTTAACGCGGAAGTTGTGGAATTTCACGTTGTTATTTGGCAGGAATTCAACAGTTCCAGACGAGGTCAACTGTGTGTTAGAAAAGTTTTTGTTATTTTGAGAGGCTATAATCTTGTCGTATTTAAAATTGTTAACCCGTATCCATGATGGCGTGTTGACGCTGTCAAGATAAATTTTAACAGGATTAGAAATATCGCCGATTGTTGCCCCCATGTAATAAAGACTTGAATTTTCTTCGATTTTCAAATCTGTTTTGGAACTCAATCTGTCTTTTGTCCCTGAAATTCTGGAACTGCAAATTATATCGCCTTTCATTTTAATAGGGTAGACTGCTTTGTTGTTAAAGAATTGGTCGAAGAATTCTTGAGTGGGTTTAGCGTTGATGTAGATATTTATGTCAGGGTTTTTGTAGATATCTGAAACTTTTCCGTCTGCAAAAATCGGCATTTCACCCATAAACCCGGTGATTTTTCCAAGATTTACGACGTCATTTCTGACCAAAAGATTTCCGCTGTTAAATTTAATTTTCAACTTTTTAGGGGTATAAGTCAATGAAATTCCATCAAGCTTTGTAAAGAAATTAATATTGTTATGGCGGATTCTGGCATCAAGGTTTATCACTCCGGACAAATCTTTTATATCATCAGGGTTGAAGCTTGCCGGAAATATATCAAGGTTTTTTAAATCATCCAAAACGCTTAAGTTGAAGTTTTTCATTGAAAAGTGCCCGTTGATATCTCTGTTAGCAGAGAAGATTTTTGAAGCATCAACCGAAATATAAAAAGGATTTTTCTTAAATGTTCCGCGTACAGAAGGAAGTTTAAAATGAGATTTATTTAATTCAAAGCTTGTGTTATCAACAATAATTGAACTTTTGCTGCCTTTGTTTGAATATAATTTACCCTTAAGAGCGATTTCATCGTATGCAATGTTGTCAATCGGTCCTTTGTAACTTGCCGTAAAACTTGTATTAATTGTGGACAGATCGCTTGCAAAAGGAACCTTCTTTCCTTCAGGAACTGTGAATTTTACAGCATCACCAAGGTTAAATCTGTTTGATACGACTTTTGTATTCATAATCATATCTTTTATTTTGCCGCTTGTAATTATTTCTGAGTTATTCAGGCTTGAAGTTAAATTAAAATCAGCATCTAAGTTGTTAAAATTAAGAATACCGGTAACATTTTTCAAAGGCAGAGGTAAATATTTCATTTCAATATTGTTTGAGATAAATTCGATTTGGCCTTTAGCGAATATATTTTTGTTAAACGCAACATCAAGAATGTCGCGGACTTGGCCGGTTAGATTAAGTTTTAAATTAGTTTTGCCGTGTGCAGATTTTATAGGCGCAAGAACTGTTTGAATATCCTTAAGCATTGGGGATGTGTTTATAATTTTAATTAAATCCGCTGAATTCTGCTCATTTGACGAAACCTTGAAATCAAGAACCCCAAGCAATGTACATGTTCCGTCGACAGTAAGCGGTTTACCGTTTAAGGAAGCTTTTTCTGTAATGAAATGAGTTTTTTGATCATCAAAAGAAAGTGTACCTTTGCCGTTTTTGAGTGTCAGGTTATGAATATCTAAAAATGAAGCAGTTGTTTCATCAAAGTTAAACTCGCCCCATCCGTGCGGATTTTTTCGTGTTCCGATAACGTGGAGATTAATATTCCCCTTGCCTTTTATGTCCATAATTGGCACCGGGCCCAGGTCAAATTTAAGAATTTCGTGTAAAGGATTTAGAACGCTTTGGGCAATGGCTAAATCAACATTTTTAGTACTGGTAATATTTAAATCAGCTTCTTTGCCGCCATAAAGATTGATATCACCTTTAACCCAAACGGTTTGGGTTTGCGATGCCGGGACATGGGCGTTAAGACGGAGCTTATCGCCGTTAAACTTCATTTTAATGGTTGCTTTAGGCGTATTGTTAGGAAGCGGTTTAATTAAGTAGCCGTTTTCAGAAAGGATATTGCCGTACACAGATGGCGTTTTAAAGTCGCCTTTAATTTCTAAATTACCGATGATGTCGCCGAAGTATCCGTATTTTTTTAGTAAATAAATGTTTATATCTGCGCCGGTGTCAAGATCCTTGGGCAGTAAGGGCAATATATTTTCTATCTTGGATTTGTTGATGGTTGCCGTAATTGCAAGATTTGGGAGCTTTGTGTTCAAACGACTGATTTTACCTCTCAAAAATGCGTCAATACAGGGAGTTTTAATACTTGCCTCATTAATTTTTACACCGTTTTTGATAAGGCTCAAATCTGAAAGAATTGTAATTTTGTCTTTGCAGTAAATAGACGCGGCAATGTCTTCTTGCATAATACTCAAGTTATCCACAACTATTTTAGAATTAATTTTGTTATGGTTATCAGGCATTACAGAAGTCGAAACAGCCAGGTTTAAGCTGCCGTCAATGCTTTTTATTCTGCCTTTTGATAAAGACGCTACATAGCTGGAAAAGTCGCCTAAATTTAAATCCTCAATTGTTCCAAAAACGTGAGCCTGATCTTCAGAAATGTGGGTTAAAGGTAATTTTAAGTCAACATCCGCCTTGATTTTAGAAGTTTTAGCTCCTACAAAAAGCTCAGCGTCTGTTGCAAATTTAATCCTTTTATTGTCAACAAAGTCAAATAGAGTAAAGTAGGAGCCATTCAAAATAATATTTTTATTTTTTAATTCATCAAAGAGATTAACATTGTAGCCGCCGATTTTCAGAACAGCCTGATGAATGTTAACTTTAGGCTGCGACATTCCAATAAGCGGATACTGACCAAGTTTTAGCTGTGAATTTTTATCAAAAATAAGATTAATCTTCAAATCGTCGGCCGAAAAATGAGTAATTTCAGCCTTGCTCAAAATCAAAGGCAAAAGTCGGATTTTCGCATTAACGTTTTTTAATTCAAGCGCAGATGTACTGTCTGAATTCAGGATTTTAAAGGCGTCAGACTTAACCCACACAGAAGGCAAAAAACCCATTTTAATATGCGGATTAACAATTTGAGTATTAAAGCCGTATTCTTTTTGGATATAGGATTTTAAAAACTCAGTACTGTTGCTGGAATTAAGGATTGCAGGTACGCCCAAATAATATCCTCCATACAAGAGAACAAAAATTGATAAGCTTATTAAAACTTTAG
>USGC01000037.1 GCA_900554095.1 uncultured bacterium | reverse complement strand
ACAAGAGGTCAAAAAGAGTAAAATTTAAAAAATGGGATTTATGAGCCCCCCCCCCCCATTTGACTTTAAGATTTTTCAATGAAGTCATTGTATATCCTCCTATTCTTATTATAACAGGTATTTAAAATTTTTCAATATAAATTGCGAAATATTTAAATTTATGATAAAACTACTAAGTGGAGGTTTTTTATTATGCCAAAAGTTTCTGTGATTATGCCGGTTTATAATGTAGCAAAGTATCTTCCAATGTGCTTGGAAAGCATAGTATCTCAAACTTTAACCGATATAGAAATCTTGTGTGTAAATGATGGTTCAACAGACAATTCGCTCGACGTCTTGCAGCAGTTTGAAGAGAAAGACAAAAGAATAATTATTATTGATAAAAAAAATGAAGGCTCAGGTATTGCCCGTAATACGGCACTTGAACGAGCACAAGGTGAGTATGTCTACTTCGTAGATTCAGACGATTGGCTGGATAACAATGATGTTTTAAAAAAGATTACAGAAAGAGCAGACAGTGAAAATTTAGATATTTTGATTTTTGGCGGGCTTTCGTGCTACGAAAACAATGGGAAAATTAAAAAAAGCAAGGGTGGCTATTCTTTGAAAAATCTTCCCAACAAATATAAAAATCGAGTGTTTTCGTCTAAAGATATTAGAAAAGACATTTTCAAATTCCCTTCAACAGTCTGGACAAAGCTCTACCGTCGAGAATTTTTAATAAAAAATAATATAAAATTCCAAACTCTCGGCGTAGGTCAAGATCAACTGCCGTTTTTCCACTCGATGATTACTGGAGAAAGAATAGCAGTCTTAGATGAATGTCTGTATTGTTACCGGAAAAACCGTGCTGGTTCTGCAATGACGGTTAAAAAGAAAAAGAATTTTTCACCGATATATGTAGTTTGGGGAATTGAAGAGCTTTTGAAAAATTTAGGGATGATAGAAGATTATGACTACTTGTTTATAAATAAATATTTTGGCAAAGCAACATCTTGGCTCGGGAATTTTCAAGAAGATTTGAAAGATGATTACTACAAGGAATACATGAAACTTTTAGAACACTTAAAGAGGAATTATAAAGGCTGGTGGAAATACTTTAATCCTCAAAGAAAAGACGGTTATTGGAAGTTAAAAACAAAACAATTTTTAGCAAAACAGAAATACGCAGTTTACAAATAAATATGTTCATGTTACAATGACTGATGTCGATGTGGCAGGTGGCATCGAGGCAAGAACAGAAAGAAAACGATTGAATATCGTTTTCGCCAGAAGCCCGAGGATAAGTGCGAACGTAAGAGAGCACCTCCGCCACAAAAGACAAGTGAAAATTTAATAACAATCTTATATGTCGATGTGGCGGAATGGTAGACGTGCACGTTTGAGGGGCGTGTGGAGAAATCCGTGGGGGTTCAAGTCCCCCCATCGACATTTTTTAAAAGAGTTTATAAGTGCAAGTACCAAAAATTTCTAAACAGCAATATGAGCCAAATTTTAAAGCTGTTTATTTAAGTGCAAAAAGTTTTTCGAGACAACAGAATGAAGTTGCTAATACAATGATTAAAGAATTTAAAAAACTTTTGCATCCAAAAAACAAAATAACTTTACAAGATGTATTTAAAAAGAAAGGATATGATTTTGTAATTGAGCCTAAAGATAATGAATTAATTTCCTTAAATGCTTATCGAGGATTTAGGCTTGAAGTTACCGGTGTTAACAGATATGCAACTTACAATAAAGATGAATGTTTTCATGTAGGACATTATAATGTTGAGGCTGTATCCAATTTAGCTAACGATTTGAAAAAAATATTATTCTCATTTTAAAATTATTCTCATATTATAATAAACTTGCGTATTTTATTTTTATTTAATAAGTTTCAGATACAACAATGGATAAGGGTTGCCTTGTTCATCAGTTTCTGTTCTTTTGTAAACCTGAAAATTATTGTTTTCATAAAATCTTTTAGCATTTGGATTTTGCTCATTAACTGCTAATTCCTTTATAGAAAAATTTTTTATTCCATGTTGAATTAACTCTGTACCAATCCCTTTACCTCTTTCATCTGCACTTACAAAAAGCATTTCAAGCTTATGTTTTTCAATACCCATAAATGCAATCGGATTGTTATCTTCGTTTACAGCTACTATTAAATTTGTAATTTCCTTTAATGCCGATGGAACATATTGTTTAATATTTTCAATTTCAGTTTCTGATAAAAATAAATGCGTTGCCCTGACTGAATTTTCCCATACATTAAGCAATTGTTCAATTAGTTTTTGTGTTCTTTTCTTTTTGTCAAAATTTATTAGTTCCATAATAAGATTATACTACCAGAAATTCTTTATTGTTTTTTTTTATAACTAGCACAAAAACAGATTCCTGTCGGCACGGCTTATGCAATTTGGACGGGCATTGGGCCTCTTATAGATAAAATCGTCATGGCTATGTGGCAAATTCTTAATGTAAAAAGCCGGGAAAGTAAGGACGAATAACTTGGCGGTACTCAGCGTAAAAAAAAGAGCCCTTTTTAGGGGGCTCTTGGAACAAATTTTCGTTCATTCCTCAAATAGTGTGAAGTGTAGTGTGTGCTTAAAATTTTGTTTGATTCCTCAATTTTAAGCTTTCCTCGTGTTCATATATATAAAAAATTTTTGTAATATAAAATTGCTATATTTTGTGTATTAAATATATATTTGTTACATAAGTTAATATAAGATATTTTAAAAAGTTGTCAATTGCGGGAATATGAAATATATTAGATATTAGTCTTGTATGTGAAAGAGGAGAATTATGAAGATTTTAATTTCAAACGACGACGGCATAGCCGCAAACGGAATTCGCGTGCTGACAAAAGAATTATCAACAGAACACGATGTTTATGTTATAGCACCGGATAGAGAAAGGAGCGCCGCCGGACATTCATTGACATTGCATACCCCGCTTCGTGTTGAAGAGCTTGAAGCTATAAACGGCGCAAAAAGAACTTGGGTAACAACAGGCACCCCCGGAGATTGCGTAAAAATTGGAATAAATGCAATTCTTTCACCTGAAGAACAGCCGGATATCGTTATTTCAGGAATTAACCATGGGCCAAACTTAGGCTCTGATATTTTGTATTCAGGTACGGTTAGCTGTGCTATGGAAGGCGCTATGATGGGTATTCCAAGTATTGCCGTGTCATTAGCGAGCATGCAGACTGATTACGATGATTTTCAATTTACCGCGCAATTTGTAAAAGGTATGCTTAAAAGATTAAAAGATTTTAATTTTCCTAAAAAAACGCTTTTAAATGTAAATGTTCCGTTGCTTGATATGGATGATATTGCAGGAATTGCTATAACTGAATTAGGCGCAAAAATGTTTACAAACACATACGAAAAGCGTGTCGACCCTCGCGGTAAGGTTTATTATTGGATGGCAGGCGAACTTACAAATGAGCCCAACGACTCGAATTCAGACATTGCAGCCGTCAGAAACAACAAAATCTCTATAACTCCGGTAACTTATGAAATGACTAAAGAAGAAGTTATGACGGATTTAGAGAAAACGCTTTGTAACCATGAGGCTTGTGATTGGATGTAGAAAAAAGGTCTCTTAATGAGACCTTTTCAATTTTAACTTGCAAAGTTGTAAATTCCGGATCTGGTGATTACCATACCCTGCCTTGTGCCTGTAAAATGTACTATATCAGGTTTGTTTGCGGTGCCAAAATCAAGATAAATAAGTTTTTCATTTTTTGAAGGGTTTGAAATAACATGAGAGCCGTCTTGATTTGCTGGAAAACAGATTGCATCGCCTTGCTTCAACTGAATTTCTCCTTTTTCAGTTTTTACAGAAGCTTCTCCGCTTATAATATAGAAAACTTCTTCGTTTTCTTCATGGTAGTGGTAACCATATGCGTAATTTCCAGGTTCTACTTCAACAAAGTTAGCGCTGCATTTACTGATTAAGTCTTTAGGAATAATTGATTTAACAGTAAAAGTATTACCATTTTGTGATTGTACTTCTGCGTCTGCATCGCTGTAATTTTTTACAAGAATTTCGTTCATAAAAACCTCCTTTAATTTTTAACAGTTTCATGTTAAAATATTAGAGTAATAATGTAAAGTAGGCACTTTTTTGTAATGCAGTATGTAAAAAGTAACTATTAAGATATAAGAGGTTTTTATGATAGATAAGCAAGATTTGCCAGAATGTCCGGTTGCAGTTTTATTAAAATTAATAGGTAATAAATGGAAAATTTTAATAATAAGAGATTTGCTGACTGGCACAAAGCGATTTAAGGCGCTGCAAAGAAGCGTTGGATGTTCACAGAAAGTTTTAACAGAAAATCTAAAAGAGCTTGAGGCAAGCAAACTTATAACAAGAAAGGTTTATGCAGAAGTTCCACCCAGAGTCGAATATTCATTATCCGAAACCGGCAAGACTTTGAATCCCGTATTAAGCGCAATGGCAGATTGGGGAAAAAATTACAAACATTCTTGTAGTAAATAAACAGCGGCTGTTATTTAGAAACCGTGATGTTTACCCAGGCTAATTTACCTCTTTTGTTAATCTTTAGAGGGATTTCTTTTTTAGTTTCTTGTGGGGCAAATTCTGATTTTTGATAATTTATTAAGAATTTCATGAATTCAGGGCTAAACATTAATAAACACTCCTTATCACACTTTTTTAATTAAGAATACACATACTACCTATATATATAAAAACACAAAAAATGTTGTTCTTGTCAAATTTTAAACAATAATTTACATATATTAATATGATTTCTTTTGTAATATAATCTATATACGAGAGGTGTTTTATGAAGCAGTCATCAATAATTGATATAATTTCACCGGTGATGGTAGGACCGTCAAGCTCACATACGGCAGGCGCTGTGAGATTGGGGCTTATGGCCAGAAATATTTACAACGATATTCCTGACAAAGTTATTTTCAGGCTATACAATTCTTACGCTCAAACGGGCAAGGGGCATGGCACTGATAAAGGGCTTTTAGCCGGAGTTCTTGGGCTTGGGGTTGACGATACAAGAATTAAAGATATTTTTAACCTTGATGTTTCAAAACAATTCACTTATGAATTTGAATATTTAGAGGATTTTAACAGACATCCAAACGCTGTTGATTTTATATTCAAAGGAAAACGCGATATGATGATATCTGGGGATTCACTTGGTGCGGGTGAAGTTTCAATTAAGAAGATCGACGGCTTTTCTGTTAATTTGACTGGGAAATACAACACCTTACTTCTTGTTTATAAAGATGTGCCTAATATGATTTCTCGTGTCACAAATTCAATTCACGTCAATATAGCGTCATTCTACTGCGATAGAAGTGCAAAAGGTGAAGAAGCCTCTATGTGCATTTGCCTTGACAGCGATATCAGCCAAAAAGTCATTGATTTTCTGGGATTAATTGATGATGTTTATATGATTAGATATATTAAAAAATTGGAAAGTTAATATGGATAAAATTATTACAACGTTTAAAGAGTTAGAAATTGCATGCAATAGATTAAAAAAGCCTATTTATGAAATTAGTCAGGATAATGAGGCCCGATTGGCTGAGATTACAGTGGCGGACTTTAGAAAGATAGTTAAGAAAAGCCTTGGCGCAATGAAAGAAGCCATTCAAACAGGCTTGAAAAGCAAAGAAATGTCTATAAGCGGTATGTGCGGTGATGATTGTGTAAGACTACAACAAAGTTACGGTCAAAGAAAAGCAATTTTTGGTGAAACGTTTGAAAAAATTACAACATACGCGCTTGCTGTAATTGAAGAAAACCTTCGTATGGGCAGGATTGCTGCTTGCCCTACTGCGGGTTCGTGTGCGATTGTTCCGTCTGTTTTGATAGGTGTAAGCGAGGATTTAAATCTATCCGAGGATGAGCAAATCAATGCTTTAATTACTGCTGGTGAAGTCGGGCGTATTATCTCAAATAAAATTGCTTTGGCAGGAGCTGTCGCAGGATGTCAGGCAGAATGCGGTGTTGCATCGGCAATGAGTGCCGCGGCGCTTACCCAGTTAAGAGGCGGCTCAGTTGATGAAATTCTTAATTCTGTTGCTTTAGCTATGAAAAATCTTCTCGGGCTTACTTGCGATCCCGTATGCGGATTAGTCGAAATCCCTTGTGTAAAACGTAATCCGTTTCTTGCGATACACGCGGTTACAGCATCAGAACTTGCGCTTGCTGGTGTTAAATCAAAAATACCCCTCGATGAGGTGATTGACGCGCTGGAGCAGACCGGAAAATTAATGTCTCCGATGCTGAAAGAAAGTTCTCAAGCTGGTCTTGCAACAACAAAGACCGCTCTTAAACTCAAAGAAACTCTTTTTAAAAGTTGATATTTTGCTGAAGATTTACATAAATAATATTATTAGAATAAAAAACAACTACTGGCACTTTGTATTTGCCCTCTCCCAGATTGGGAGAGGGAGCAGGAGTTGGCGAGATTTAGCGAGCCTTACTCCTGCGGGTGCAGGTTTGCCTCTTTTGGGGCCCTCTAAAGAGGGGCGGTTGTGTTCATTTCTTTCTTTTTTTTGCAATGAAAAAAGAAAGAAACGAACCAAAGAAAGAAAAACTTGCTTGACCATTTACTGGCTCTAAAGCTTGAGATTAAGCTCGCAAACTCGCTTTTGTACCCGCTAAATTTATTTAATCTTCTTTCAGGCGCCGCTCAGACAGTGCTCGCTCACCGTCCTCAAGCTTAAGTGCCAGTAGTTGTTTTTTATTCTAATAATATTATTTATGTAAACATTTGTAACGTTTTAGTGAAAACATGGAAATTTTGCAAAAAATAAATACTTTATATATATAAGAGATATAGAGTATCTGAAACATAAAGGAGTTTACCATGAGTTTAAGAGTTGATAAAGTTTCATTTGATGACAATAAATATACAAAGACTGATGGAGTCCAGCAGCAGAAGAAGAAAAAGATAAATTCAGCTTTTACAGAAGGCCAATTTGTTGCATATATGCCTATGGGCGGCATCGGATCATTGCTCAATGGCAAGGGTGCTCAGCCTACTAATACCGCTCACAGCGCGTAATTTTGCATTTAAATTATTTTGTTATAAAATAGTCCTTGAAATAAGGACTATTTTTTGATGTTATTAACAGCAGATATAGGGAATACAAATATAACACTCGGACTTTTCGACGAAAACGCTTTAGTTGAAGAATTCCGGCTTGCTTCTGACAAGGATTTGTCTCTTGAGGAGTATGAAGTGCTTTTAAAATCTTTGTTTAAGGATTTCAGTATTGACGGATGCATAATTTCTTCTGTTGTTTCAGAGTTGAATGAAAAATTCAAAAATGCAGTCGGTAATGTTTTTAAACTTGAACCGTTGTTTTTGTCTGTTGATATTAACACAGGCATCAAAGTTGCGCTTAAAAATCCGCTTGAAGCAGGAGCTGATAGAATTGCAAATGCAGCAGGGGCTTATGTTTTGTATAACAAACCGACAATTGTTGTTGATTTTGGCACTGCTACATCGTTTGATATAGTAAACCGCCGTGGCGAGTTTATCGGAGGTGTAATCGCGCCGGGGCTTAACTTACAGATGAAAGTTTTGAATAAATTTACCTCTAAATTACCAAGGATTGATGTTGCAATTTCAAATAAGGCAATAGGTGATAATACGACAGACGCGATATTATCCGGCGTAATCCGTGGGACAGCATGTATGATTGACGGATTAATAGAACAGTGCGAAAAGGAACTTGGCGAACGCGCGGTTGTCGTTGCGACAGGCGGTTATTCCGGTCTTATCGCAAGCTATTTAAAGCGCCCGTTTGACTTTATTAACCCTACACTTACCCTTGAAGGTTTAAGGTATCTTTACCAGATTAATAAAATACCGGCTTCGGTTTAGATGTTATATGTAAATTGCAAAAAGTTGCCCATTAAGTTTTCGTTCCATACCTGAACCTCTTTGGGTACAGCCAAGACAGCAGGTGTAAAATTCCATATGTATTTTATGTTTGCTTTTACTAAATAATTTGCGGTTTCTTGTGCAAATTCTCTTGGAACAGTCAAAATTACTATATCAACACCTGACTTTTGTGCAAGTTTTGGAAGTTTTTCAATGTCAAGTATGAGTTTGTTATTTACACTGCCGCCTATTTTCTTTTTATCATTGTCAAACAAAGCCATTATATTTAATCCGTAATTTGTGAAATTATCGTATTTTGCAAGCGCCATCCCTAAATTCCCGGCGCCAACTATGAATGCTTTTTTTGTTTTTGAAAATCCTAAAGTAGTTTCGATTGATTTTTTTAATTCTTTTACGATATACCCGACGCGGCATTTGCCGGAATTGTTAAGAACGCTGATATCTTTTCTAACCTGCGAATCATCGATATTTAGAAGTGTTGACATTTGTTTGCTTGAAATAAATTCAATATCGGAATTTATGTAGTCGCACAGAATACAATGGTATAACGTTAATCTATTTATAACTTTTTCAGAAATTTTCTTATCCATAATTCTATTATACATCAAAATGCAAAAGAAAAAGCGGAGCTTTGAAACTCCGCATTACACATTTAATGTATATGAAATTATGTCCAAGAGATTATTTTCCATAAAGAACTGCACGGCCTGCTGCTGTAGCTGGTAAAATAGTTTGATCGTAGAACATAACCGGATAAATATCAGTCGGGTTAGAAACAACGCAAGCGTCGCCAGAAGTGTTAGTATCACATTCAACAACTTTGTTTGGAGATTTAGCGCCGTTAACGTCGATTACACCAAGACAACTGTTAGTTGTAATCGGTTTACCGTTGTTACCCATACCAGCAGTACCAGTAACTGTTGTAGAACCTTCAGTACAGCTATGAGCCGCTTTCGGGAATGAGAAAGCAATACCGTCATTGAAGTATAACACGTAGTTGTTACCAGAGTCGCCAAATGTTGATTTAGCAGAAGAAGCGGTACCAATAAGTTTGTATTCAGAAGTTGTACCGGTTTTGATAACGTTCATTCTGTTTTTCAACATAGTGTACATAGATTGGCTTGCAGTGCCTGTACCTGTTTCAGATGCTTGGCTTAAATCATAGTCGTCAAGAGCTACGTTCATTACCACGGCCTGGCTCAATACAGACAATGCTTTTTTGTATGCTGTTTTGTATTGTGCACCGTTAGTAGAGTTCATCAATGTTGGCATAGTCATGGCAGCAACTACACCGATGATACCCAATGTGATTAATACTTCTGCCAAAGTAAAACCGAATCTTTTTGTCATAATCTTTTCACCTTTCTTTTTAAATAAAGCTATGAACAATATGTAATTTGTTATAATCTTATACTTATGATAACAATTTTTTGGTATATTGTCAAGTATTTGTTGTGATTTTAACGATTAATCTTTACAGTTTTTCAATACCGTAAATCTTAAATTCGCCTGGTTCCAGGCGTTCTGCGGTAACTATATTTTCGTTAATTTGTACGGGTTGTTTTTTTATACTGTAGTCTTCAAATTTATATTCTGTTACAACTTTAAAATCAACTGGCAGATGCACAGATTTATTTTGAACCGGGTCTGACTCAATGATATCACTGTAGCTTTCGCCGTTTGAATCTATGAGAGTAACTTTTTCGGTTGGACATTTATAGTTTGCCAAGATTAAAAATGCTTGTTTTAAAGGCTCACGCGCAATCAGCCATGCACAAAAGCCGTCATTTTCTTCCGTAATAATCTGTGCTTCACCTTCTGTAATAATGTTTTGGCTTTTTACAAAGCGGTCAATGGCATCAAATTGTTTATAAAATTCGTAGTGATTTTCTCTAGCCATTGAGATTTCATCACCAATTACACTTTCAATGCCTCTTTTGGTAAAGCTTTCGTCTCCGTCTACGTAAAGTACAGGACGTTGCGCAAATTTTCCGCCAGGAAGAAATTTATATTTAAACCATTTAAAAAGTGCGCCTTTTTCGCCTAACTGTCCCGGGTACTGGTCTATAGCACGGAATTCGCCGTCTTGGTTGTTGTATGTTTTAAGTATTGACAATTTTTCGCCGGCTTTGTAATTGACATTGTAATTTGTTAAATTTGAGTTATCATCAACAATTGTCTGAGGTGTTTTGGAGCATTGGGATACAATGTCATTTCCCCACAAAAGATCGAAATTCATGTCTTGGTGATATTCTTTGAGATAATTATCCCAAAGCATGTATTCCGCAAGGGTGCAGAAATACGGAATTTTCTTTTTTAACGTTGTGTTTAATTTGTTTAAAACGTACCTGGGGGCGCGATAACTAATAGGCACACCGCTTTTTTCGGAATACTCATCTACGATATGGTCAATGTGATCAACGCGGTAGCCGTCAAAGTTGTAATCACTTTGAAGTTTTTCCATATAATTAACAAAATAATCAATTACAGGGGTATTGTAAGTGCCGTTTTCAAGGTATACAAAGTAATACGGTGTTTGGCAGTCGAGGTTTGCAAAGCATGAAACGTCTTCGCCTAAATAGTTGTAATGCTTAAAGACCGGATAATCACGGCCTTCGCTCATTTTATCAAAAACAGGAACGCCTGAAGAACACCATGCTCCTCCTGGTGCTGGCCAGAGGCCTTTTTCAATAAGTTTTTGAATTATATCAATTTGTTTTGTAATATCATTTTCTTCAAGTTGTCTGCCTTGTTTTACATCAAGTGTTTCTGAAACAATTTCTCTTATAGTTTTGTGAATTTTGATTTGTGAAGATTTGTTAAGCATGCGATTTGAAAGTTCTATTTTGTAATGATTCATGTGCCCGTCAAAATCGTTATATATATTTTGGTAATGAGCGCTTAAATCGCCTAAAGAGCCGTTTATGTTTTGTTTATAAAGATTTTTAACAACTTCAATGTCATCATTGTCATACATGCCTTCTAATTCTTCTGCGACATGGTCGACTTTAACTGTTAATTTTTCAATTAAGTCGTTAACATCATACCATCTTGCGATTTCAGGATTAGCCAGTACTGCTTTAGAAAAACGCCCGGTTTGTGGCAAAATATCATAAATCACGGGGTGTCCTGCAAGCTGTGCAAGCATTATAAATGTTTGAACCTGCTCTTTAGCATCCATGCCTGTTAATTCAAAAATCTCTTTGTCGAATAAATTTTCACTGACTTCGCTGCTTTTTGGAAGGTACGCACAGCCGAATTCTCTTGGATGAAAAGGAATGAGATATATAGTTGTATTAAAGATATTACTGTCTAAATTCCCAGTTGGTAGAATTAATAGTTGTCTCAGCCAATCGATGAATTTGCCGGGTTCTTTTGTTTTGTTGCCGTCTTTCAACCCAGCGAGGTTGATAAGTTTAATGTCATGCCCTTCTTTTTTAATCCAGTCTGATGTAGTTATCTTGTTACGTGCTAAAGCGCTTATATTCTTGTTGTTGACTTTAAATTTGCCGTTTTCAATAACACCGTTGTCTTCAAATTTAAACATCAAAGCATAGAGAATTTCCGCGGGTGTAAGTTCTTCTAAGGCTTTAATATACGGATAATTTAGATATCCATACTGTTTCATTGTTTTTCTTAAGAACGCTTTGCGTTCATCAGGTATATTTTCAACTTCAAAATGCTTTTGTAACTTTTTGTAAACTTCATTTAAACGTACATCTTTTGGAGGGTTTTTAACTTTTTTCCCAAAAAGAAATTCTAACATAAACATCTCCCTTTCTTGTGATTTACCTGATTATAGCACAAATGAAAAATTCATGTAGATATTAAATAATAATTGTAAATTTTACAATATTACCTTAGTAGGTAATGGATTAATTCTTTCAGGTATCATTTAATATAACATGTCGTACAAAAAGAAGGGGTGAGAATCATGACTGAAAACAACCAAACAGATACTGAAACAAAGGCTAAGACGATTAAAGTTGCAATTGTTGAGGATTTTAAATTGACCCGGGTCGGTTTAAGATGCGCGTTAAATGAAAACGTTGATATTGACGTTGTGGCTGAATCTGAGGATGCAATAGAAGGATTAAAATTAATTGAGCGACTTAAACCGGATATTGTCCTAATGGATTTAGGGCTTCCGGGCATGAACGGAATTGAGGCAATGATTAAGATTAAAGAATTTGCGCCTCAAATTAAAATTATTGCTCTAACGTCCCATGACAGAGAAGAAGAAGTTGTTGCGGCCTTAAGTTCCGGGGCAAGCGCTTATTGCTTGAAAGACATTGATCCGCAAAAATTAGCAGATGTCGTAAGAGATGTATCAATCGGTGTTTGTTGGATTGATCCTATGGTGGCTCAATTAGCCCTAAATTCATTTCCTAAAGTAGAAAATATAGGTTTTCTACCAAATAAATCACAGTCAGAAGGCAGAGTACCTTTAACAGAACGCGAATATGAAGTTTTGAAACACTTGGTTACAGGAAAAAGTAATACAGAAATTGCAAAAGAATTAATTGTAAGCGTTCATACTGCAAAAGCGCATGTATGTTCAATTCTGCAAAAGATGTGCGTGAATGACCGCGTTCAGGCTGCTGTAAAAGCTGTTAAAGAGGGAATGGTATAACTAAATAAAAAATATCTGTGGGTGAAACAGCCGGGGTTGAAACTCCGGCTGTTTTGTGATATAATGGAGTTAAATAGTTAATAAGTTAAAAAGGAGGCAAAAGACATGAATAGAGGACAATCGTTGGGGGGGGGG
>USGC01000036.1 GCA_900554095.1 uncultured bacterium | reverse complement strand
GTTGCAGAATCAACAACACGATTTGTCTCAGCGGCGCCAACAGCACTAACCCCGCCCGTAACAGTTTCTGCAAATGCTTGGGATGAAAAAGAAAAGAAAATTATTGCTAATAAGATTATCCTATTTTTCATAAAACCTCAATTTTTATTCTGATAAAGGCATTTTATTCAAATTTAAGAATAAATTAATTAGTCAGCCAGGCAAGATTTAAGAAGATAATAAAAAACAATTGAAATTTAAAATTTTTCTGGTAGAATAAAAATGTAAATAGTTGACAATCAAATAAGATTTGCCGATGTGATGGACAGAACGGAGCGGCAGCGGAGAAAGCTTCATATTCTCTACCAATTCCATCATTAGGCAATTGATAATTGAATAAGTATTTGCCGATGTGATGGACTGATTGGAGCGGCAGCGGAGAAAATTCCATATCCTCTACCAATTCCATCATCAGGCAATTGATAATTGAATAAGTATTTGCCGATGTGATGGAATTGGTAGACGTGCTAGACTCAAAATCTTGTGTGGGCAACCACGTGTCGGTTCGACCCCGACCATCGGCACCATAAAAAACTCCTGTAAGCAGGAGTTTTTTATTCTATTGACAGTTGAATAGTTGAATATTAAGAAAACGATTAAGTATCGTTTTCGCTCGCCACGGGTAGAGCGCGCATAGCGCAGCGGTGCGCTTCACCACGAATGCACACAGTATTCTATGCAGTTATTTAGTTTCGTCGGAGTGGTGAAATGGTAGACACGTACGTTTCAGGTGCGTATGGAGAAATCTGTGAGGGTTCGAGTCCCTTCTCCGACACCACTAAAAAGACTCCAAATGGAGTCTTTTTTATTTATATTTTTCTTTAATATCAAAAATACTAGCATCCATTGGAATTGCCGGAGTTTTTACTGCTTTTGTCTGAATATCGTCTTGGGACGGCTCAACGCCGGCGGCTTTCGAGACTTCGGTGCGTTCGCTGCCTTTTAGCAAACTCAGATAATTATCTTTTTCTTTCTGTGCAGTAAAGATTGAAAGCTCTTTATGTAATTTACCTTTATAACGGGAAATATCCGATAAAGAAACTACATCATCTTTTTTAAAGTCAGGCCGCCCCAAAAGAATAGTCATATCTTTTGGTTCAAAGCCTGAAAATTGTTTGTAAATCATGTCAACAGTAATTGTCATAACTTTTGCTCCTTTCTATGTGTTTATATATATAAACAATTTTGGCTAAACAAAAGTTACAATGCTCCTTCCCATCCTATCCTATCCTATCCTATCAAAGAGTATATCTGGATTTAAAGCATTTTTAAAGTTATATTTACATTTCTTAACAAATCTATTTTGTATTTTGTATTATCCAATCAAGATACGCTTCTGAGCCGTTTTCTATATTCAGCGATATTATTTCAGGAACTTCATAAGGATGCATTTCAGATATCATTGATTTTAATTGATCAAAAAGGGCTTTGCGGGTTTTAATTATCATTAAATACTCCCCGTCTTCAGCTATTTCTTCATTCCAAACGTAAATTGATGTCATATTAGGGACAATATTTACACAAGCGGCAAGTTTTTCGCCTACAAGAACCCGCGAAATTATTTTAGCTTTTTCTAAATCATTTATTGTGCTTAATACTATTATATTATCCATATAACCTCCTAAGTTTCGTTTATAGAAATTTTATTTAAAATGTATTTATAATGAGTAAGATAGGAATGAAGCATTTCAAAAGCCTTTTCAATTATGAGTTTGTAATCTATATTAGCATTTTTATTGTATTTAATTTCATACAAATCCAAATTTATACAACCATTTTTATTGGGATAATAGTATTCAATATTGAGCTTGTGCGCCCCAAGCTTCTCGTAAAATTTAATACGTCTCAATGTGTTCGGAATTTTCTCATCTTTGGGCTCAACCTCCAGTATCAATGCATCTTTTGAAAGAGTTTTCATAGCTTCGATAATTTGTGAACCGTAACCTTTTGAATGAAATTTCTCAAATACAGCAACATAATCAAGCCAGATAACATTTTCAACCTCTGCAAACAAAACATATCCAATCTTAATACCGTTTTCTAATGCATAAAATACTTTGTACTTATTACTGTCCAAAAGTTCTTCGTATTCGTCATAAGACTTGAGTTCTGCCTTCGGAAACTGCTTTTGCATATCATCGAATATATATCGAAAATCACTTTTCTTAATACTTTCAAATTTAACGTGCATTCAAAGAATTTACCAGTTCAATAACACCATCTTTATTCTTTTTGAAAATCGCTATAAAGTCAAGTGTCTTGCCATCACTTTGTAAATACCTTGTTATCATGGTTTTGGAAGGAATAAGCTTATTAATTGCTTCAGTCAACTTTAAGAATTCAAAACGTTCTGCAGCCTGTTTCTTAGCCGTAAAAGTGTCAAAGTTAATGAAATCACCTGTTTTCTTGTCCACAGTAAGTATGCCTGTTAGATGTCCTCGCTTATCCAAATAGCGGTAGTTTAAGACTTCTCTTGATTGGGGTAATGCTTTTTGTATCTTCATATAAATATTTTACTCAAAATACACTTTTATTTTAAATATGTATCAGTAATTTTTACTCTTTGTTACAGAAAACTGCAACTTTAAAAACTTAATAAAAATTTACGAAATCATGCGCAAATTAGAATATTGAGTAGTTTTATACTACAATGATAAATGTTTGAATAAAGCATGGATAGTGAAGTATGTAGTCAGGAGATCAGACCATTGTTAAAAGTAACCCCAAATTATAACACTGCTAACATAGTGTTTAAAAGCAGTAACGAAAATCAGACGAATAGCTCGCCAGGTTTTGAAAAATCACATAAACCGAAAAAAGAATACAATGATCCTTTAATGAAATGGCCTGTAAGAGGTTTAGCATTTACCAACGACATTGGTGCGGCTGTAATGGATATTGCCCCAAAGCTTGGAACATTTTTATGGTATCCGGCAATGATGTACTTTGGTGCTGACATTTACGACAAGTACAGAAACGATAAAGAAGAATATAATCCAAATGCAACAAGAGGTTTAAAACAAGCTATATTTCAGGCTTTAGCAAGTGTTATTTTCCCGATAGCAACTGTTCACGCTGGCCAAAAAGCAGCTTCCATTGCGGCAAGACATAGCAAAACAGCAATCTCGCTTCAAACTCAGGAAGAAGTCGATCGCTTCCTTCTGAACTTTATGTCAGAAAGAAAGCTTGCTCAATATGCGAATGGCAAAGAAGCTGATTTTAAAAAAGAGTTTAAAGAAGCATTAGATAACTCGATTTTAGAAAATAGGCGCAAATATAATAACAAAAACATTGTAAGCAAATTTTTCCATTTAATTTTTGGCAGCAAACATCCTGAAGAACTAGGAAAAGAACAACGGCCTCAGTTAATCCACGATTTCGCCGCAAAAAAAATTGACAAGATGTTTGACATGTGGAAAAAATTGAACAATAATGAAAAGCCGGACGGGCTGCCTGACAAACTGTTCAATGAATTCAACGCCTTAAAAGAAAAATATGCAAAAGACGCAAAACTTAAAGACAACCCTATAGGCCATGCCGCAAAAGATACTTTGAAAAAAGTTGAAAGCAAACATATATTCAATGTAAAAATGCTAAAAACTTTAGGCGGGTTTGCAGCACTTGGCTTACTAATCAAACCGATTGACCTTTTTGTAGAAAACGTTATTATGCACAAATACGTCGGGCCTAAATTAGACATGCTGGATAAACAGCAAGTCAAAAACTTTAAGGAACGAAATCTTAATTAATTTTTTATTTTAACAACAACTTTTTTAACATTTTCACAACCGCGGAAATTCATCTGCGGTTTGTGAGCTTCATGGGGGTATAAAACAGTAAACACACCCGGTTCAAGCTTGATAGATTGAACATCTCTTTTATCATCAAAGAAAAATTCTATATCACGCTGAGGGTTATATTCCTCCTTTACCCTCAGACCTTCACTAAAAACAGTATCAATACGCTCTGCACCTTTTAGTAAAAGTTGTATATCAATATAATTTTTATGAGCCTCAAAAAAACATTCCACATGACTTTTGGTTGAGTATTCCTCGACATTTGCATAAATTTTTTCACTAATAAAATACCTGCCCAACGGAAAGTCTGGCTTTAAATTTTTAATAAAATCAACTGCATCTTTTGGAATATTATATAAATCGAGATTTTCTATTTTGTCAAAAATCATTTCAACTCAGCCATAGCCCTTTCAAAATCATCTTTGCCGGGAGCTTTGCCATGCCAGCCCGCATTATTTTCCATAAAACTTACACCTTTACCTTTGATGGTTTTGGCAATAATCGCTGCCGGGCGGTCAGATTTTTTAGCTTTTTCTATTGTTTCATAAATCATATTGATATCATGCCCGTCGATTTCAAAGACCTGCCATCCAAAGGCTTTAACTTTATCCGCCAAATTTCCAAGAGATTTAATATTTTCAGTACATCCATCGATTTGGAGGTTATTTCGGTCAATAATTGCAATAAGATTATTAAGTTTTCGCTGATTTGCATTCATAAAGCCTTCCCAAACACTGCCTTCCTGCAATTCGCCGTCTCCAAGCAGAGTAAAAACATGGGCTGAATTTTTATCTAACTTCAACGCAAGAGCAATTCCGCAAGAAATAGAAAGCCCCTGTCCTAAAGATCCTGTAGCAACTTCGACACCGGGACAAATCGGCATTGGGTGCCCTTGAAGACGGCTGCCGCACTTACGAAAGGTTTCCAACTCGCTTTTTTGAAAATATCCGAGCTGTGATAAAACTGAATACAAAGCTGGAGAAACATGCCCTTTAGAAAGAATAAAACGGTCTCTTTTGCTAAAATCTTTATCATGGCTCCATTGTGGTACAGTTTTCATACATTTATGGTATAAAACAGTCAGAATTTCTACAGAAGAAAGCGAGCCTCCAATATGGCCGGATGCAGCGTTATAGACCATTTTTATAATATTTTGTCTATTTTCTTTACACAAAGTTTTGATTTCTTCGATTTCTTTTTGATTTAACATTTATTAAACTCCTGTTATTTTCTCTTTAAAAACTTTTAACACAAATAAGGGCAGTGTTGGAAATATCCTTTTAAATCTTTTAGGCTCTTTAACTGTGCGGTAAAGCCATTCAAGCCCAAGCTTTTGATAAATTTCTGGAGCTCTTTGAACTTCTCCAGCCCAAACATCAAAACTTCCGCCTACACCAATAAATAAAGTTTCAGGTAAAAGCTTCTTGCATTTATAATTAAATTCTTCTTGTCGTGGCGAGCCAAGCGCCGTAAGAACAACATCCGGCCGCTTTTCAAGAAGTGAATTTACAATTTCCTCATCGCGCGCAAAATATCCGTCATGGGCATAAACTATATTTATATTATCTATTTCGTTTTTTAAATTATTAACCGCTTTTTCGATAACATGCGGTTTTGCACCTATAAGCGCCGTTGTTTTATTTTCAAGTGAAAATTTTTCAAGAATTCTTCGGGCAAATTCAATTCCGGCAATTCTTCTTACATTTGAACCCAGAATTTTCAAACCTATTTGGACACCAATTCCATCAGGAATAACAAGCTCAGCTTCATCAATAATCTTAGCAAAGTGAGGATTTTTAGCTGCATATGAAATCATTTCAGGGTTAATGGTAATAACCTGTCCGAATTGCGCAAAGTCTAGTGCCTCATCAAATGTAAAGGTATCAACATTCAAATTTTGGATTTTTGTTAAGGTTCTCTCCATATAATAATTATAAAACAACATTTTTATTTGGTAAAGGATTATTAAAAAAATATAGCACAGGTGGCTAATTGATTTAATATTATGTAAAGGATTAAATATAATTAAATCTTTTTCATACTTCCAGCTATTCTTAATTCCAACGGACTCATTACTGAGTCCTTTTTATTTTGCATTTACGGTGTATTATAGACTTATGAACAAATATTCAACAGAAGCTGCAAAACTTTTTAAAGAGGGCTACAACTGCGCACAGTCAACATTCTGCGCATTCTCAGATGAACTTGGAATAGATAAAGCCATCGCATTAAAACTCACCTCATCTTTTGGCGGAGGCATGGGCAGATTAAGGGAAGTTTGCGGCGCTGTAAGTGCCATGTTTATGATTGCAGGACTTTTAAAAGGCTACACATGCCCGCAAGACGACGACGCAAAAACTCAACACTACAAACTTATTCAAAATCTTGCAGAAGAATTTAAAAAACTTCATAAAACAATAATATGCCGCGAGTTACTCGGGCTTTCAGAAGGTAAAGATGATTACACCCCATCAAAACGCACTGAAGAATATTACACCAGCCGGCCATGCGAAAAAATAATTGCGGACGCCGCTTTAATTATTGAAAAGCACTTAATTAATAAAACAAACAAATGTATATAGAATTTTTTCTTTGACTAATATATAATTCTTTTATGACTAATGAAAAAATTATTTACGTAAAAGAGTATGAAAGAAAATGTGAACTTCCTGATGCGGATTATGTAATCAATCCTTATGTCGGCTGCACGCACGGCTGCGCTTATTGCTATGCGGAATTTATGAGGCGCTTTTCAAATCACAGAGAGCCTTGGGGCAAGTTTGTTGATATAAAATTGTGCGAACGCAAAATATCACATATGCGCCTGAACAACAAAACCGTCATGCTCAGCTCTGTTACTGCCCCTTACAACCATTTTGAAAAAAAATACGAAGTAACACGTGATATTCTAAAACAGCTTTCTAAAATGAATTTGACCCTAAATATCATGACAAAGTCAGATATGATTTTAAGGGATTTGGATATTTTAAAAGAATTTAATAATATTCAGGTAATCTTTTCGTTTTCCACAGTTGACGAAAACATCAGACAAATATTTGAACATGCGGCTCCTTCTGTAAAAAGGAGATTGAATGCTCTAAAAACGCTCCACGATGAAGGAATTACAACAGCAGTTTTCCTCTCGCCAATTCTGCCCGGAATAACTGATTACAAAAAAATTGTTGAAGCCTCAAGAGATTTCGCTGATGAATTTTGGTTTGAAAACCTTAACCTTAGAGAAGGCTACAAAAAGGAAATGATGACTTTAATTAAAGAAAAATTCCCTGCTCTGTACCCTCTATATGAAGATATCTATAAATTATACAAAGAAGACTACTGGCAAGAACTTGAACAAGATATAGAAAATTACTGCACAGAAAACAGACTTATGTTTCAAAACCGTTTCTTTCACAACAAAAAAAGAAAAAGAATATAATGTTTGTAATATAATTATCCTTGAAAAGAGGGATATTTATGAATATTGTTTTGCTAGAATCACTTGCTATAGATGAAAAAATCTTAAACAAATATAAATCTGCTCTTGAAAGCCAAGGGCATAAGTTTTTTGCTTATGAAAGAACTGACGATATTGAAAAACAAAAGCAATATGTAAAAGATGCAGATATTTTAATTATAGCAAACATGCCGCTTTGCGCGGAAGTTATAAAATCTGCCAAAAATTTAAAGTTTATAGATATTGCATTCACCGGCGTTGACCATGTGGATCTTGAGGCCGCTAAAGCATGCCAAATTGCAGTTTCAAATGCAAGCGGATATTCAAATGATGCAGTGGCCGAGTTAACGCTTGGAATGATTTTAACTCTGTTGAGAAACGTTCCGCAAGCAGACAAACGTACTCGCGAAGGCGGCACAAAAGAAGGGCCTGGCTTAAATTTGATGGGCAATGAGTTAAGAGGGAAAACCGTTGGTATAATCGGCTGCGGGGCTATAGGTTCAACAACAGCAAGACTTTGCAGGGCTTTTGGCTGTAAAATTTTAGCTTACAACGGCTTTTCAAATAAACAAAGCACATCTGAAATTACATATATGCCTTTAAAAGATCTTTTGCAGACCGCTGATATAGTAACGCTTCACTGCCCGGTCAGCGAAAAATCCAAAAATCTCATCAACAAAGAAACTCTATCCTACATGAAAAATACAGCTATTTTAATTAATACTGCACGCGGAGCCGTTGTTAATTCCAAAGACCTGGCTGATGCCCTAAATAAAGGACAAATAAGAGCGGCCGGGATTGATGTTTTTGAAACAGAACCGCCACTTGCACCATCCCATCCGCTTCTAAACTGTAAAAATATTCTTTTAACTCCGCATGTTGCCTTTGCAACAAAAGAGTCAATGGAAAAACGCGTTGAGATAGTTTTTCACAACATTGAATGCTTTTTGAATAATAATCAAATCAACAAAATTATATAAAGCAAAAAAAAATTTTTAGGGGATTTAAAATTAATATGAAAATCACACCTGTAACAAACAGAATAAGTTTCCAAAGACAGTTAACTCCCGAAGAATTAAAAGCTCAAGCGCTCGTCCGGGATAAGGCTCTTAATATGCTTGGGCAGACCGGACAATCTGTGTTTATAATAAACGGAAGCTGTCTGCCGCAAAGTTCAGCCCATAATACCGGTGTAAGCAATTTTGCCTCTGATGATTCAATTGAATTTTTAAAATACATGAAGGATTACATTGGTTTCAATACTGTCGAAGATTTACCGCAAAATACTCTTTTTAGGTACCATGACACTTATATAAACTACGGCGGTAATGCTTTTTCTCCTGGAGCACAGCTTATTAATCCGGAACTTTTGACAACAGATGAGTTTAACAATATTCTAACAAAAGAAGAATTTAATCAAATAGTTGCTCAAAATAAAAAGTGGGAATTTCATGACAGTCTGGCAAACTTTGAAAATGTGCTTGAAGAAAACAGTCCGCAAATGAATGCCCTAAAGAAGGCACACGAACGCTTTAAACAGTTGGATGAAAATACGTCTCTTAAAATAAATTACAACAAATATATTGAAGAAAATGATGACCTCTGGCTGCATAAAGAAGCTCTGTTCAATATTTTTCAAAAAGAAAATGGCAAAGGCTGGTACAAACACTGGAAAAACCAAACTGATAGAGATTTATTCAAATCCTCAACTCCGGAAAATGTACGCAGTGCACGAATTAATGAGGTCTTAAGAAAGCACAAAAATGATTATGATTTTGTAAAATTCATAAACTTTTTAGCAGACAATCACCTAAGCATAGCACGAGAAAAACTTCACTCCATCGGACTAACATTAAAAGGCGACTGCAAAATAGGTTTTGGACAGAGTGAACAGTGGGGATTTGCAGACGCTTTTCCTGATAAAAACGAAATTGGCTGGGGACTTCCGGCACCTGACTATACAAAGATTAAAGACCCGAATTCCGAAGCCGCTAAAGTCGTAAGATTAAAAACATATCTTTGTGCAAAAAGATATGACAGCATAAGGTTTGATGTAGGCTGGGCTTACATTGCACCTAGAATCAACAAAAAGTCGGTTGAAATCGGCGATGACAGCTTATTAAAAATGATAGAGGGTGAAGTTGCAAAAGCAAAAGGTATTGAAAATACCAAAGAAAATATGCAAAAACTTTGTGCCTGGGAATTTGAAGCAGGCCCTGAAGATTTTTCGCCTTTCAAGGACGGCAAACTCCGCCCTGAGCTTAAAAATAGAGTAAGCATCTACTCTCAAGCCCACATGGATGAGGATTGGGGATATCTTGAGAATTTTATAGAACGCGGATGGAAAAACGATGAGCTTATGTTGGGTGTCGGAAACCATGACCCAATTAATCTTAGACAGCTCGCAGAAGGTTGTGATCCTCTTGGTGTATTACCTTCTAAACAAATTATTGAACAAAGAAATAAACAAATACCTGTCCTTGCAAAAATCCTTAAAATAGACGAAAACACTTTAAAAACCAATCCTGTTGAATATGCAAAAGCAAAATTTGCACTTCCTTTAAACGGGAAAAATATAATGATGTTTTATATCGATGTTTTTGGCCTCCAAGACCGCTTTAACAACACCCATAAACACAACTGGAAAGACTTTAGAAACAAATTACCTGAAAATTATAAAGAAAGCTACCACAAATCGCTTCAAGAAGGATTTGGATTTAACATTATGGATAGCATTGCAAAACGGTTTAAAGCAGCAGGTTTAGACGAAAAGCACCCTAATTTATACAATGAAATTATCAAATTTCGGGATATCTTAACAGCACCTGAGCAAGTCTTGGAAAGCCTCCCGGAACGCGTTGAGGCAGCCCCGCTTAATACTCAAGCTCCTCCTGTGTCTAAATCCGGCGGAGGAAAAGGTTTAAAAACTTTTCTTGTTATAGGTTCAATCGCTTGTGCCGCCGGTCTTGGAATTTATTACGCGCTTATGCATAAGTTTAATCCTGCTCATCAAAATGAAAAAGAGGCTTAATTTTGATTCTTAACACAGGGAAAAGGGCATCACGGCTTTTGAAATGAGAGTATACAAGTATACGCGGCATTCTGACTTCAAAAATATTTCTGAATAACGGGTCATTTGGATAGTATTCAAATGAATATTTATAGAAATCTCTGTCAGTATCATTAAGCAGCATATAAGCCTGTTTATGGAAAACCGGCAATTCAAGACTGATTTCATTGTTTTTGAAGTCCGATACTTTCACAAATTTAACATCCGGAAAAAATTCCTCAAGTTCTTCTGCGCTCATTTCCCGGTTAGTGAATTTATTTTCTTTTTCATTAAAGTTTAACTCATAAAACTTCATTTGATGAACGTTAAACCCAATTAATTTACCATCGTAGAGAAATTCGTAAGTTGTATTTGTGTCATAAGAATTGTCTTTAAAAAAGAATTCTGAAAAGCCGCCGGAGCCATGCGTCATATGCTTGGTAAAAACATAATCGCCGACACCAAGATTTCGAGAAAACCGCTTTGTTACAGGAGAATAGTCTACAATTTGGTTATCACGTATGGCATCTTTAACATACGGGCTTACTTCGTATGCTAATGCAGGTACGGCATTTAAGACAAAAACAAACAATAATAAAACAAATAATTTTTTCATAATTTCTCCTTATGGAAAAATTATACCATAATTAAAAATAATAAAAGATTATTTAATCATTGTTTTTGGCTTTAAATTTAACGTGCTTGTGGGTACAGTCACAAAACGGTTTATTTTTAGACTTTCCGCATCGGCAAAGAGTTTGGCGGTTTCTGATCTCATAACTTTCACCATTTTCGCTGACGACTTTAATGCCGCCTTGAACATAAATCGGGCCGCTAATTTTTAAACCGTTATCCTCAAGCACAGAAATCATTTTATCAAGCCGGGGCTCAATTACATTACCATTTTTATCAAATATTATTAGCCTGCCTGACGGGCAGAGAGCGGCTTGGCGCTTAACTTCATTATCCGCCTCCTCGCTTCCTTCATAAATCAAATTCCATATGCTGCCGTTTGCATCGCAAAAACGCGCTAATGCACAGTAATTCTCATTATCGTAAAGTATTAAGTTTTTACCAACATACTTTACTGCATTATTTAATATTGGTTCAAAAGAGGCGCTTTCAGTGCCATCAAAATTGTTTTCATGGTGAGAATTATCACAAAACGGAGGAGTTTTGGTACATCCGCAGCGGCAAAGTGCTATTGGGTTTGATTTTATTTCAAAGTTTTCACCTTCGCTAAAGCCTATACAGACACCGTTTTCATCGGATAAAATCTTTTTTCTAACGACGGGCGGGGCCCCATAAATTATATATGGACCGTTTTTCGTAACTTTTATATAGATTTCATTAATATCACACATCTTGCCCCCATAATGATATTAATGCAAGTTTTTAGATATTGCTATTGCCTTGTTTTACTAAAGTCCGAGACCTTCAAAGTTCTGAGTGAATTCAGGATTGCAATGACAGAAACGCCAACATCTGCAAAAACAGCACCCCACATTGTTATAAATCCAAAAGCACCCAATATCAGAAACAATGCTTTTACACCAAGCGCAAAGAAAATATTCTGCTTTACAATAGAAATTGTTTTGCGCGAAATTTTTACAGCAGCAGCAATTTTGGAAGGCTTATCATCCATAATTACAACATCTGCAGCCTCTATTGCGGCATCAGAACCTAATGCCCCCATTGCAATACCAACATCTGCACGCGTAAGGACCGGAGCATCATTAATTCCATCCCCAACAAATATAACACTTTTTCCTTTTGGCCTATGATTAATAAATTCTTCAAGTTTTTCGACTTTATTCTGAGGCAAAAGTCCTGCGTAAATTTCTTTTATACCTAATTTATCTCCAACTCTAAGCGCTTCTGAAAGATTGTCTCCCGTAAGCATGACAGGAACCGCTCCAAGCTCTTTAATTTCTCTAACAGCAGTTTTTCCATCAGATTTTACCTCGTCAGAGATAACAATGTATCCTGCATATTTTCCATTTATAGCCGTGTAAACAATTGTACCTGATTTTTCAGCCGAAGTATAGATTATATCTTCACTCTCAAGCAGCGAGGTATTACCGCATAAAACTGTTTTTCCATCCACAACAGCACAAATACCTTTACCTGCAATTTCCTCGACTGATTGAACCCGTGAATTCATTATTGGCTTGTTATAATATTCTTTAATAGAAAGCGCAATAGGATGGCTTGAATAGCATTCTGCATAAGCCGTGTATTCGATAAGCTCATCAGATGTAACTCCTTGAGCAGGAAGAATTTCAGCGACTTTAAATCTGCCCTTGGTCAACGTACCTGTTTTATCGAAAATAATAACTGAAGGATTTGCCAAGGTTTCAATATAATTGCTGCCTTTTATAAGAATTCCGGCAGTTG
>USGC01000035.1 GCA_900554095.1 uncultured bacterium | reverse complement strand
GACGGTGTCGCCTTGAATTTCGTACATCATCTTATTGAACATGTCATAAGCTTCGCGTTTGTATTCCAAAAGCGGGTCTTTCTGCCCGTATGCCCTTAATCCGATGCCTTCTCTAAGCATATCTATGTTATGCAAATGATCAATCCATTTGTTGTCAACAACCCGTAAAAGTATATCCTTTTCAAGGTTTCTGATTACATTGTCGTCTGAGAACGCCGTCTGTGGCACAAAGTCAGGATCATATTTTGATATAACTTCATTATAAAAATTAATTACTTCTTCTTCGTGGTCGCGATAAGCCTTGATTGCAAAATCCTTTAACTTTGTATAAATCGCTTCAAAACGACTGTTCTGAACATCAGCTACCGTAAAATATGACAATTGCGGAATAATAGAATGAAGTTCTTTAATCATTGTCTCAAGATCTTCATATACATATTCTTCCGGATGCTGATCCGGCGCAATATAACTCTTTAGAAGTCTATCAATTTCTTTTTCTATCATGTAATAGATGTCATCAGAGAGGTTCTTGCCCGCTAAAACCTTGCGGCGTTGTGCATAGAATTTTTCACGCTGAATATTCATAACATCATCGTATTCAAGCACATTTTTTCTAATATCAAAGTGATAGGTTTCGACTTTTTTCTGAGCGGATTGGATTTGCGCTGAAATTATCTTTGATTCTATCGCCATCGACTCATCGACATTCATCATGTTCATAAGGCTTGTGATTTTATCTCCGCCAAAAATTCTCATTAAATTGTCTTCAAGAGACAAGAAAAATCTGGTGGAACCAGGGTCGCCCTGACGTGCTGCACGGCCGCGTAATTGGTTATCAATGCGTCGAGATTCGTGGCGCTCTGTACCGATTACGTGAAGTCCGCCGGCTTGAACAACTTTTGCGTGTTCTGCTTCTGTAATTTTACGAGCTTCAGCCAGGGCATTATTTTTCAACTGTTCGTAATTTTCGCTTTCTGGTGTAATGCCGGCGTTTTCAAGTGCTTCTTTTGCCAAGTATTCCGCATTACCGCCAAGCAGAATGTCAGTTCCGCGCCCTGCCATGTTTGTTGCTATCGTAACTGCTCCGACACGCCCGGCTTGCGCGATAATATAAGCTTCTTTTTCGTGATGTTTTGCGTTTAAGACGTTATGTTTAATCCCGCGTTTCTTCAAAAGTTCTGAAACATACTCTGACTTTTCAATACTTATTGTACCGACCAGAACCGGTCTACCGATTTTGTGCATTGCTTCAATGTCATCGACCACAGATAAAAACTTTTGTCTTTCAGTTTTGTAAATTACGTCAGGATAATTTATACGAATATCCGGTTTGTTTGTAGGAATGGTTGTAACTTCAAGGTTGTAAATTTTGCCGAATTCCGCTTCTTCAGTCATTGCAGTACCGGTCATACCGGATAATTTCGGATATAAACGGAAAAGGTTTTGGAAAGTAATACTTGCTAAAGTTTGGGTTTCATCTTGGATTTTAACACCTTCTTTTGCTTCAACAGCCTGGTGAAGCCCGTCAGACCAGCGTCTTCCCTCCATCAGACGGCCGGTAAATTCATCAACAATCATAACTTCGCCATTCTTAACAACATAATCAGTGTCTTTTACAAAAAGTTCTTTTGCCTTTAATGCCTGCAAAAGATGGTGTGCGTATTGTGTATTAATATCAAACAAGTCTTTTATGTTCAACAATTCTTGTGCGTGGTCAATACCTTCTTCAGTCAAAATAATATTTTTATTTTTCTCGTCTACTTCGTAATCAACATCTTTTTGCATTTGAGGAGCGATTTTTGCCATCATTTGATAAGTTTCAGCAGATTTTTCAAGACGCCCACTGATAATTAAAGGCGTGCGGGCTTCGTCAATTAAGATTGAATCAACTTCATCGATAATTGCGTAATTATACGGTCTTTGAACAAGCATCTCAAGACTTCCGGCCATATTGTCGCGAAGATAATCAAAACCAAATTCGTTATTAGTTCCATAAGTTATGTCGCAGTCATAAGCCGCTTTTTTCGCAGCAAAGTCGTCCATTGAACGGCCGCCGGAAAGTATTACACCTACAGTTAGTCCTAAAAATTTATAAATTTTCCCCATCCATTCGCTGTCGCGTTTTGCGAGGTAATCGTTAACAGTGATGACGTGAACGCCTTTACCAGTCAAAGCATTCAAGTATGCAGGCAGAGTTGCAACAAGAGTTTTACCTTCACCAGTTCTCATTTCTGCTATGTGTCCGTTATGGAGAAAATATCCGCCGACAAGCTGAACATCAAAGTGGCGCATATTCAAAACACGTTTACCGGCTTCGCGGACTGTTGCAAAAGCTTCCGGCAAAAGTTTGTCTAAAGCTTCTTTTTCAAGTTTTCTGTCTGTTTTGAAATCTTGTGAAGTCGGGCGTTTTGCTAAAATTTCTTTAAATTCTTGCGTTTTAGCTTTCAACTCATCGTCTGTAAGCTGTTCAAACTGCGGTTCAAGTGCATTGATATGATCAATAATCCCTTGAATATTCTTAACTTTTTTCTCGTTCGGGTCGCCCAGAAGCTTCAGTAACAAACTTATCATTATAAAATTTTCCTCTCCATTATAGTCTTGCTGTAAAAAGCATAGCATAGACAAGATTTTTTTTGAATAATCTTAATGAAAAAATAATAATTGAAAAAGTTCCGGTTGACAGAATGGGCTTAAATATGTTTTAATAAATATACGCCTTACACTACATATTCATCAAATGTTCCAAACAACGAAAGGACATTTTATGAATAATGAAACAATTCACGTAAACTCGTACACAAGAGACGATGGCACTAAAGTCAGAGATTATTATAGAAGCAAGCCCGGAAGCGGAGTTTCTTATGAGCCTAAAACACTTCCAACTAAAGCAGCATCTCCAGAGACTGTGCCGGAAACCAAAAACACAAAAGCCGGGAAAATTCTTTCTACGGCAGTTGCCATACTTAAAGTAGGCTTGGCAGCGTCGAGCAAAATACTTAATGCGCTCAGCAAGACTTCTAATCTAAAAAACAATCACACCGTAGTAATTCAGCAAGTTCCTGTTGTAATCGACAGTATTAAGCAAACAAACGAAATTACAAGAAAAAGTATGCAGAATACTTTAGACCAAATGCAGACCACAAAGGACAATGTCGAATACAAAAGGCTGCTGGAGTCTTATGCGGAAAACAAAAAACTTCTTGAGAAAAACGAAGTTACTGTAAAACGCATTGAATATGCTGCTCAAAACAAAGATTATGAAGGTCTTGCAGAGGAATTAAACACTTACGAAAACGATCAGAATGAATATTTATCAATAAATTCTGATGTTCAGGAACTTTTAAATCCCAAAATGCAGCCTGCAAATCTTACTGCTGCTGAAAAGCCCTTAAATGCGGCAAAACCGGCTCTGAATAACTACACCGGCGAAACTCCGGTTAAGTATTCCATACCAAATGCAAATTTACCGGAGTTTACTACATCTTCTTTTGCCTCAGCCGCACCGCAAGCCTCAGAAGACGAAAAAGCAATGCATAAAAAAGCAGAGATTTATCGTCAACTATGTATAATTACTGACAGCATTGTACAAGGCCGGAATGTTGCAATTCCTTACGGTTATGAGATTTTAACGATGTTTGATGGTGAAAAACAGACCAACTCATTAAAAATCCATGATAAACAAAGCAATTTCAAAGCAGTTGCGTACGTAAAGGGCAATGAAATCGTCATTTGTTTTGTAGGCACAGACCCGCGCAGCATAAAAGACCACGGTGCCAACCTCAAAATGGGCACAGGTAAGCCATCACGCCAGATGGAAAAAGCGTTAGAATTTGCCAAAATTATTACAGAGAAACTCAAAGATCAATACATTATTGAAACGGCCGGGCACTCTGAAGGCGGGTCTGAAGCAATTTATGCAGGACTTATGCTGGGTTTACAGACATATACTTATAATGCATTTCCACTTCCGCCAAGGATATTAAATAATATTAAAAGTAAAGGCGGATCAACTGACTATAAAAAATATATTGTAAACTACCGCGACCCACATGATCCGATTTCAAAACTTTTCAACACTCATGTGGGGCGCACCTACATAACTCAAAGCACGCAAGGAAAATTCATGAGAACATCGCCTTTTGGTTCAAAAGCGGCACATGGGATCGTCAATATGGGAAGTTGCGAAACTGCGATACCAATTGAAGAATTTAAAAAAGCCAACCCATGGTTTGTAGACACAGTCGGTTTGCCTCATTTTACACAAAAAGGCATAAAAGAGATCTACAATGCCGGGCTCATGGATATATACACACCATACATTCAGGAATATATAAACTCCGGAGATATTTTTAATTATGGGTATTGACATAAATAGCTAATAGTCTATAATGGTTTTATGAAAACAAAATTGTTTTTGATTATAGCTATGTTTTTATCGGGAACGGGTGTGTTGGCCGAAGAGTTACCAGCTCGAGGATTGGCTCCGGTCAATAAAACAACACACCCGTTTTTTTTTCAATATCTGGAAGATCTCACGTACGACCTATATGTTAACTACAGACCACCAAAATATTTTGCAGTTGATGATTGTGAAGTGGGTTATAGAATAACAATAAAAAAAGACGGATCGTTTGATGATACAAACTACCGCATTTTACGTAAAAATTCACTTATTGATAAACTTAATACACCCTCTCTTGATATGATAAAATCTGTCGTTAAACCGTTTTATCCCCAAATGAATTATGATGAATTGAATGTTGATATTTCTTTATGCAAAACTAAAGAAAATGACATACAGTTTATGTATTTTACCAAAGATAATAGGGGGGGGAACACTAATGGATTGGTTGATATTAACATTTACAAAGACTACAGACAACTGAATAAAAAAACTAAAGATAAAAAATTTATTTTGACTTGCGAACAAAATAGCAATAATGTTATTTTAGTGATTTACGGTAAATTAAAAGACGCACATATACCTGGCAATTTTCTACTCCCGGGGGAGAAGGAGGTAATACTAAATCCAGATGACTAATTTTATGAATATAAAATTGTTTTTGATTATAGCTATGTTTTTATCGGGAACGGGTGTGTTGGCCGAAGAGTTACCGGCTCGAGGATTGGCTCCGGTCAATAAAACTACACACCCGTTTTTTTCCAATCATTATTAAGAATTAAACATTGTGAAAGTTTTTTCTACGTTTTTGCTTATTAAATTCTTAACAGTGTCATATTCGGTTGTTAGGGATGAAATCTCTAAGTCTAAACGCTTCATATCAACTTCAAGCTGCTGCTCTTTGTAATTTAATTTACTTTTCTTATTTGTATATTCTAGTTCTGCCTGTGTAATAGCGTCTTCATCTGTAACTTCCATTACATAACCGCAGTCTGTATAACGATCTTGATAATAGTAATTGTCATTACTCAATGATGATATGAAAAATTGCGCATTCTTCATTCCATGGCTTAAATATTCTTCGTCGTTTATCTGGTCGTTTTCAACCCAGCCGTTTTGGCATATATTGTTAAACATTGAGCTGTAGAATTCTGCTACATACATCTCTTGTGCAGTATTAGCGTCCGGGTTGCCAACTTTCCAAAGGTATGTCGTGTCATCTGTTACGTAAGATGACTTCTTAGATGATGGTTTAATATAATAGGATTCATCATATCCGTTCAAGCCTTGAGCATAGAATGTCATAAATGATTCTGCTAAGTTTGATAAGCTGATAGCCTGAGTACCATATTCTTTATCCTTTGCCGCATCTTTTGTAACCCAGCCGTTATGTTCATTTGCACCTTTGATTGCATCGTTAAACGCGTCTGTTGAGTGATTTCTACTGCCTAAATCGGTATTCTGTGAAAGCAGGCTGAATGTTTCTTTTACAGCATAATCAAATGCAGCACAGCTTTCCGGATCATCTTTGTCTACTTTCAAAAGCTTTGCAAAACCATCAATCATGCTATCAAGAAAATCAAACATTGCTTTGTCTTCATCAGTTTCACAGCCTTCAGGATAGCCGCCTTCAGTTACGCCAAAAACATCTTTTAATCCGTTGTAAGCTATGCCCAAAGTCGGCAGCGAACAAATAAAAGCAAGTGCTTTTTTCCACCATTTTGTCGAATTTGCATTACCGGTCATAGCAAATGTTATGTCATCTGTAAGCAAATCTGACAATGTAAATTCTGTATTTGTTGTTTTTTGATTATTATAAACAAAGTAATCAGAATTTGCATCGCCTTTGTTACTTAAGTCTAATTTTAAATCTAGTGTAGAGTTGCCATCAGCATCTTTAGCAAAATCAAATGTCAATGCTTCTGCAAGTTCTTTTTGTCCGTCAGTTCCGTACTGGCCATTCGCAATTGTGGTGTCAATATATGCGATTAAGTCATTAATGTTCATTTCTGATGCGGTTGTTTTATCCAGCAGCGGGGCGCCTGTACCTACGTCTTCTAAAAGTCCAATTGTACGACAAGATACGGCAGAAGTTTCGCTCATACCACCGTTTTTAACCATTTGATTAATAAATTTTGCATACGCTTGCTTGTATGTAGTAGTTGTTGTACCATCGTCAAGAACAATTGTTTTATCCTTTAATCCGTTCTCAGGAATACCGGCTTGTCTGGCCGCAGCAGCCATCTTGCTGTCAAGAACAACCCGCCCGTCTTTTGTTGTAATAAGATAAGGTGTATAATTGTTTACGGCAGAAGGCCTCATCATAATATCATAGCTTAAGTCATAAGCATTTGTTCCGCTTCCGTCCGGATCCCAAACGAGTTTTGATTGATTTAAGGCTGCTTGGTATTGATCTGAAGCTTTTTGTAAATCACGTGTAATAGAAAGCTTCTCCTGAGCTATCTGCATTGATTGAAATTCGCAGTTAGTTTTTCGAGAAGTTATGGCTAAAAATCTTGCTTGTGATGCCGCCAATCCCATTTTAGCGTGATTTCCTTTCAAATTATCATAGTAACATAAGTCTTTGTATTGATAATCGGCTTTTTGAGCGCAAAACTTTAAAAAACAACAAAATCAGTGTTACAAAAATTTACAAAAAAAGCAGGCACTAAAAATCAGCACCTGCAATTTTTTTATTTAACTGTTATCACGCAATCGTAGATTTTGTCAATTTTGTCTTTAACTTCGCTGAATTGTTCTTTCAAATCAATAAAGCTGTGTATTGAAACAAATTTGTCTTCGACATCTTCAATTATTTCGCGGTGCTTTTTCTCAAGCTGTTCCGGTGTTACAATAATTCTTTGCTGGATTAAAAATACCATTACGGCTATCAATACCGGTGAATAATGCAATAAGCTTTCCATAATTTTTCCTTTTCTGAAAGGTATTCCTTTCGTATTTCATAACTTTTTAAATATTTTGTATGAATTCAAAAAACATTTATGAGATTTTTTGTATTCATCTAATGCAACGGCTTTTTCGCAATCTCCAAAATTCTGGATTTTATGGGCCTTAATAGAGCCGAAGAATTTTTTGAAAAAGCATTGCTTAACCGTGCTTGGAACAATAAAGGTCTGGCCGATATTGTTTTTGAGTTTTGACACCAAATCCGCCTCATCACGGTAATTTGTAACAAGATGACTGTAATCTTTTTGAAAGTTGTACAACTTTGAACTTAAACCATATGGATTAAAAACAACTGTTTTAATATTATTTTTAACTCCGACATAAGAAGCTTCTGTTCCGCCTTCCGAATGCCCGATCAGCGTCAAGTTTTCATTGTAGAATTTGTGGCGTCTTTTGCATAAACTGTAAAAATAATTCGCAATACGCATTTGCATACTTTTGCCGGCTAGGCCCATAACCAGATTTGCAATATGATCCTGGACACTTTTGCTGTCGGTGCCAAGGTAACATATTACGTATTCATCCTCTTTTTTGTATAGCACGCCTTTGAAGTTTGTAATCTTTTCAACAAAAGCATCGAGTTTTATCCAGTTATCATAAACTTTTGCCCCATTGTCAAATTTAAGTGCATATGGTGCAAAAATACATAAATTTTTATAAATATTAGCTTGTTTGTGTAAATTTAAAATTTCTGTTTCCATAAGTAAATCCTCATTATTAAAGTGTTATCGGCCAATAGAAGTCGACAAGATATGAAGCAGCGTCCATTGGGTGTGAAAGAAATTTTAATTCTTTTGACTGCTTAATCTGGTGATAAGTCGGCACATCAATCTTTGAAGAGCCTTCACGGTATTTTAGGTTGTAAATGTTATAAAGAAGTTTTTCGCATTTTTTGTCCACGTAAAGGCAAATATCACCATCAGCAGTCCTTACTTTTGCATTGAACGCCGCAATTCTGTTTTTGATAGGCGGGTTGAATGCCTTAATCTTGATTTCGACATCATAGCCGTATGATAAAAGTTTTTTCTTGATAATAACGTAGTTTGTATATTCGCTTGTGCAGGAACGGTTGTCGCCTGAAGCGTCGCCATTAACGATTATTCGGCCTTTGTGGTTCGGGTAGCGCCTATGAAATTCATCACAAGCCTTTGATGTAGTCGTGTTTTCCATTACTATCTCATCAAAGTAAAACACTTTTTCATCAGTTTTGTGCGCCAAAACCCAAGCCATAGGATCAACGTTAAAGTCGCAGCTTATATGCAAATCCATGTCCGGACAATATTGAATATCACGTATGTTTTCGTCCGTAAAATCTTTAACAACAAGACCTGTATTATATTCTGCGTTTTGCGCAAGAACAAAAATTTTGTAATACTGTTCGTCGTATAACTTTTTCAACTCATCGCAAAAGCCTTTGGGCAAATAAATATTCTGGGTAGTCGGTGCTGTTATAAGCCTGTAGTTGGGCGATTTGTTATTTACAAAAGTTTTGTAAACCCAGCCTCTTTGCATTTCAGGATTTGTGTGTCCGAAAATTCGGTAAGTAAAATTATGCCACGAAGGCTTTATGTTCTGCCTCATACGGCCTATAAGCATTTTGAATGTATCATAAGGAATATCTGACATTTCCTCGATTTCTACAAATCCCAGGTTTAAAGATTTTAGCTTATTAGGTTCGTCAAAGTGCCGGAAAAGAATTTCCGACCCGTTTTTAAAAGTAAGCTTTTGCAAGGATGAAGACCACTCATAATCAATTCCGTCTTTAAAATTCATATTATCAAGATGTTCAAAATAGGTTTGTAACGTAGTATCGCGCACCAGCGTATAAGTTTGCGCCCCGACAAGCCCCCTGATACCCGGGAATTTCAAGCATAACAGAATGCCCAAAAGTGAGCCTGCAAACGTTTTACCAGACCCGTAGCCTCCTTGATATACCGCAACATCAAGTGAAGCTTTGTGAGGAATTTCCAGAAACTCACGCTGTGCCTTTAGTAATTTGTATTTCATTTGTGTAACCTCTGTTTGATATAAAAAAAAAGGTGCCGCAAAAGGATAGGAGTCTAAGATGAATAACAATTATGCAAGAAAAAGCGGCACCGAAATAAAGAAAGGATACCGGCTTATGACATGCCGGCAGGAGTAAAAGATGAAGGAGTAGTTGTTACTTGAGTGTTATCCTTCAAGAAATTATTTGCATTTTCAATTCCGTACTGTTCAAGAGCGAATTTAAAGCATTCGAGCCAGTCAATGTTTTGCGCAACTTCTTGAACTTCCGCAAACGATTTCACAACATCAAAAAGCTCTTTCAAACGCAGCTTACGTTCAAAACTTGCCTTTCTATCACCGTAACGGTAGATGTAAGAACCGTTTCTGATTTTGTCGTCAATTTCCAGGAATGAAGTTTTGCCGTGATCGTTAATGCCGATTATTTCTTTACCAAGCTTGAAATTAGCGATAATCTCGGCAGTTTTTTCTACCATTGGCACAATAACCTTTCTGTTAATTGAGTCTAAGAGCATATTTAATCTTGCTTCCTGCCCGTTTGCAGAGTAGTTCAACTCCGTTGCTGTGCGCGCTGCTGATTGAACGTTTCCGGCCATGTTTTTGAAAATACCTGTTGCGCTTTCGATTGTAGATTTAAAGTAATTTAAGAAATCCCAACCCATCATAGCTTTTTCAAAACTCAGCGGAATTGGCTGGGTAGGCATTAATGCCGCATCGTACTCAATAATTTTGCCGGGTCTAACGTCCTGCTCACCTTTAAAACAGCCTTTAGGTGCAAGATAAGGCGGGTTCATGACAAGTGCCAGTGCATCAATCTGCTTATTTAAAATAGTTGAGGAGATATTATTCAAAATCAAAGCTACTCTTAAAGGTGAAATGCCTCTACCAGTAACGGGTGATTCAATAATATTTGCATGAATAAACGGATTGATAACAAATGGATTAGGTTCAAAACGTATTATTTCACGTCTTGCAGCTGCTACAACAAGCCAGTTTTTCAAAAGTGTTCCGTCTTCAAGTTCAATATCGCCCCAATATTCAAGGATTTCGACTTTGTTTTCTTCTACTTCTTTGTCGGAATTTCGTGTTTTTTTGCTAGCCACCACCTCTTTCAATGTTTCCAATTTTTCTTCTGTCAAAAGATTGTTTGCTTTATCTGAGCGCAATTCATCTATCGTTGAATATGTGCGATAAATCTTTGCGCATCTATCCCAGGCGTCTCTATCGGATTTATCAAAAACAAAATCTTCTGATTTAATATGTTTAACTTTTGCATTGTCGTAAACTATTTTGTCTTCCAGAACAAAAGTCTTTCCATCCGGATTTTGAAGCTGTTCTTCAAGTGTCAAAGCACGCCGTATCTGCTTAATCTTGGTTTCCCAGCCGACAAAAAGCGTACATTCGCCTGTTTCAACAATACTGTCAATTATTTTTTCAATTTCGTTTTCTAAATGCATATTCTCAAAAGTATTTACAAGCATAGACTTTTGTCTGTTTGCAAATTCTTGGCTGTCCGGGGTTGCGCCTGAAACATCGAACATCGCATCTGGATGTGAATAAAGATTATCACTGATATGAGATTTTAAAGTTTGAGCCAGTTCATAAATGTCAGGCAATTCGACTTTGTTATCCCAGCCGTTGACTTTCGGAATTTCATTTGTATAAATAGCTTCTCTCATAAGCCTGTTATCAGAAAGCTGAGCTGCACGCATTTCATCGTATTTGTCGTATCTGTCTGAAATATCACGTGCAAGAAGGATTTCCTGTTCCGGTTCCAATTTATAAGTTAAATCTTCAGTTTCTATTTTCATAATTTAAACCTTTCATTTGTGCAAAAATAGAATAAACTTCTATATCTTGCATTGTGTTGTTCTTCAAAGTTTCACCTTTCAAAACACATTCTTTTGTAAACCCTGAATCCTTTAAAAGCGTTTTTACCCTGAAATTAAAAGGATATATAAGCGCCTTGATTTTGCAAAGCCCGAGCGTTTCAAAACAATATTGAATAAATTGTTTTGCCGCCTCTTTTGTAAAACGGCCCCAGAATTTCTTCTCGAAACACGTGCTGATTTCTGCACTGTGCAGCTTTTCTTCATTACCGATTAAGTTATCAAGGAATACAAATCCTGCAAATTCGCCATCGTCAGCGAGGATTACCCAGAAAAACATACCGCATTTTTCTATAAAATTAAGCATGTTTTCGTAACTGTCAGCCGGCGCGTAATCGTCTTTGATAAACTTTGAATATCTCAAATACAAAAACATTACTTGCGAAATATATTGTGTGTTTTCAAAGTATGAATTTTCTCTGTCTATTACAAGTCTTACGAATCTACACATACGCTCTCGAATTTCACATAAGCATCGTCAGTCGAAAATGTTGAAAGCTCGCCGGCAGCAATCTTTTGTCTAATGTTGCTTTGCAGACCCAAAAGTGCATCTGCCTGAATACCATTAATAAAAGTTTCGCACTTTGTATGACGGTTGTAATACTTGTAAACAGCGGCTTTTGAGAAAATATATTCTCTTGGCACATCTTTAATGTTTGTGTAAGTCTTTTTAACTTTTTTAGAATTAAGCTCTTTGGCTTTTTTCATTTCTTCATTGAATTCTGCTTCTATTTTCATTCGGATTAAATCGTCCAAAGAAGCATTGCTTAAAAGCATTTCTTCGATATTAGCGTCTTTTTCTTTCATGTGTATATTTCCTCTTTTAATTTTCAAATCTTTTCATCATCAAGATTTGAGATTGTAATTATTTTTGCCTGCTTGTACTCGTCTTCATCCTCTTTAGAATTAAAGCCGAGGTATTTGCAAAGGCTTTCCAGTGCTTTCAGACCGGCAGAGGTGTCGCGGAGTTTTTTCTTTCCCGTCGGATTTCCCTCTTTGTCAAGAATGTCTTCTTCTTCCAAAGAAAATTCCGCTATCTGTAAAAGCTTTTGTATAACGTATCCGCGATGAACCCTCAGAGATGAAATCTGTTTTTGAAGCTGTGTTTTTATCTCATTTATTACGAAATTGTTAGAAAGAAGGTTGTTCGCAATAGACTTCAAATCTTTGGATTTATACCCTGCTTTTTGGGCCGAAAGCTCGCCGTCAAGCGACTTTATATATTCGGTTACAAACCGTTTTTGTTGTTGTGTTAAGTCTTTCATAATTTACATTTCTTAGTAAAGTTTGTATTTTTTCGAAAAAAATTGTATAATAATATTGCTATTTATATTTCGGCTAGTGTAAATCTTAACAGGGGGCAATGAAAAACTTCCTGTTTTTTTTATGTTTATTTTCCAAAAGCCTTATCTGCGGTGCATTTTCACGGATGGCGTGAAGTCTGCACTAATAGCAATTTTAGAACGCATATTTGCTAATGCGCTGTTGTACATGCTCATCCAGTAACTGAATTTGACATGGCTTGGATTAGCTTTTAATCTCATACATGTTCCGTAAACGAGAATAGGTTCTGCGAATACAGCCGGAATAAGTGATTGGTCAGTACCGTTTTCTAAACAGAATTTTTCCAGGCCTTCTTCGTCAACCGCGTTGTCTGCCGTGTAATAGATAATATCTATTGTTTTTTCTTCGTCAAATTCCGGAAGCAAAAGATTATCATTAAAAGCGCTGTAAGTGTGAGATGGCGCCTTTTTATTAATATAATCTTCTGCCCTTTCAAAGTACCGTATATGTAATATCCTATAAGGCAAAGGGATAATACTTC
>USGC01000034.1 GCA_900554095.1 uncultured bacterium | reverse complement strand
ATTTACATTAGCAGAGGTATTAATTACTTTAGGCATAATCGGTGTTGTCGCAGCAATGACGCTTCCAACCTTGATCCAAAACCACGCAAACAAAGTTGTCGAAGCACGTTTGATGAAGTTTTACTCACTGATGAATCAGGCAATTCTGCTTGCTGAAGTGGATTACGGGGACAGATTAGGTTGGTTTGCAAAGTACGATGATCTTGAAAAAGACGCCCAAGGCCGACCTGTGAAAGGCAAAACAGATCGCGAAAAATGGGTTAATAAATATTTCGCACCATATATGAAAATAACTGAAACAAAATATACTTTTGACGGTTATCCTGTATTTTATCTGGCTGATGGCAGCTCTTTTCGATATACCAATCAGACAACCTTAATTGATTGGTCTTTTTATACAAAAGACTATTTTAAATGTATTGGTAAGGATGGATGGTGGGGTACAAATGAGGGTATTTGTATGTTCAGATTTATATATGAGCCTAGAGCTCCGTTAGATATTGATGGCTGGAGATACGTAGGGCGGGACTTTGGACCATATAAATACTCGTGGGATGGTACATTAGAGGGATTTAAAAATAATCCTATCGAACCAGCAAGGGGCTGCAACAACGACAACCAAAATTTGTGTACTGCATATATTCAGTACAACGGTTGGAAAATCCCTGATGATTATCCCGTCAAAGTCAAGTATTAACCTAAGTGTTATTGAAAATAGTACTCCACATCTGTGGATAAGTCTAGTTTTTGGGCATTTGGACGGAAGATTTTGGATTTTATACCGATTTTTGCCAATCTGTATTGAATGCTTGTTCCAAGTACGCCAAAACCGTATTTGCAAGAGCGCGCAAAGTTGATAGAGGATGCTTCTTTGAAGTACTTTGTCGGGCAGGATAATTCGCCGATTTTGTAATTGTTATAAAACAGAAGCGCAATCATCTGGTTGTCGAAAATAAAATCATCATCGCATTCTGCCAGCGGCAAATTCTCCAAAACCTTTCTTGTAAAACCGCGAAATCCTGTATGATATTCAGACAATTTTTCGCCGGTTAGGATATTTTCAAACCCTGTCAGAAATTTGTTTGCGACGAACTTATAAAAAGGCATACCGCCTTTCAGCGCAGAATTTCCGAGCATGCGTGAGGCGAGAACTGCATCATATTGTTCAAACGCCATCATGCATACAATTGCGGGAATTAATTTTGGCGTATATTGATAATCCGGATGCAGCATCACAACGATGTCTGCTCCGGATTTCAATGCTGCTTTATAACATGATTTCTGGTTGCCGCCGTAGCCTTTGTTTTCTTTGTGAACAATTGTTTTGATATTTAACTTTTTTGAGACAATTTTAGTATTGTCTTGTGAGTTGTCATCGACAAGAATTACTTCGTCTACAAAATCGTGATAGATTTCATTGTATGTTTGTTCCAGCGTTTTTTCCGCATTGTACGCGGGCATAATTACGACGACTTTTTTGTTATTAATCATTATTCTTCTGCTTTTTCGGGTTCTTTTTCTGCTTGTTCTTCAGCAAGATTGTCTGTTCTGATTGACGATTTGTCAGAACCTAAGGTTTTGTCTTTTAGTTTTTTAACTTGACGGTCTAATTTGTCGGCAAGCAAGTCAATACTTGCATACATTGAATCGTCAGCCTCTTCAACACGGATTAAACCATAGTTGGTTTTGCAAGATACTTCTGCAACGTGTTTTCCTGATGCTGAAGGGTTTTTGATAACTGACAGAACCACTTCAATTCCTTGAATTTGGTCATAGTGGTTTGCAACTTTGCCAAGCTTTTCTTTTACATAAGCTTTGATTGCATCAGTAATTTCAATGTTTCTTCCGGTTACATAAATGTGCATTTAAACCTCCTATATATACTGCTTATACAGTATAACACATTTTCAAATATTTTTAAAGGGTTAAATTAAAAAATATTTGAAATTAGTCTTCGAGGATAAATTGCTGCAACTCAACGTTAGGCGTGCCGATAACCCTGACTAATTCAAGAACAGAGGCTTTCATCTGGCATTTTTGTGATGAACCGCTGAAAAAATCTTTATAAAAACATCCTTCGCAATTGCATCCGCGTTTGTAGCACTCTAACGCTGTCGGTGTCCATCTTCTGACTGCAACTGCTCTACCCATATCTCTACTTCTAAACAATTTATATAATCTCCAAACTCTTATCTTACAACTATGGAGCCGTACAGCACTCCTTACGACTGCTGCTATCTCCTCCCCTTGGGGTCTTTTGACCACCTCTTAATAACATTATAGAAAATAAGGGATTTTTTTCAAGGGCACATCATGACTATGTAAACTTTTGTAACAATAGGCTGTATCTCGCCTAGCAGGCGCTTTTTAAAAAGTCAACCTCCTCGTATAGTACATCATTACATGGTTTTAGGTTTTTAAATCATGAAATCATGCTCTGTGCATGCTTTTTCATGATTTAAAGTATTGTAAAGAATTGTAAAAGATTTAGACTGATGAAGCTTTTGAGGCATGCCATGCTGCTTAAAATAATGCCTTTATCGCAAGCATTGTAAGGATTACGCCGCCTGTAATCTCCAGGTATTTCGACGGAAATTCTTTGAATAAATTTCCAAACCAAAATCCGCTTAATGAAAGAATAAAAGATACCGCGCCAATTAAAATAGCTGGAAGCAAAAGTCCTGATTTTGTAAAATTCAGGCTTGCACCGGCAGCAAGCGCGTCGATACTTGTTGCAATTCCCATTGATATAAGGCATTTTAAACCGATACAGCAGATTTTGTCCTCCTCTTTCGGGCCAAAAGCTTCAAAAATAAACTTTAAACCGAGTATAAGAAATATTGCAAAAACAAGCCATTTTGTGTAATTTTCAACGTAGTGGTGAATTACGTCTGCGCCTGCATAACCAATACAGGGCATGAGGCCTTGAAAAATTCCCATTGTAAATGCCAGCAGTAATGAATTTTTTACCCTGTTTGCCGTAAAGATTAAACCCTGCGAAAATGAAACTACGCAGCAATCTATGCCAAGTGCAATTGATAAAAGAATTAATTCAACTATGTTCAAAGCTCCACCTCAATTTCAAATAGCCTATTCCAGGGAAATCCGTATGTGGGGGAAAATTCTTGGCCTATAAATTCAAAAACTTGTTTTTCGTATGGTTTCATCCAGTTTTTAATACTTTTAACATCCGGCTTACCAGCTTGCTGACGGCAGTTTGCCTGGTAAACCCAATCATCCAGCAGTCTGATTGCTTGAAGTTTTCTGAATTCTTGAGCATTGTAATTTTGAGCGAAAAATTTCACCTTTGCAGCGCAAATGAGGCTTCCGAGGGTGTTCGCGGAAGTATTCCACGCTGAATAGCCAAAAAAGTTCTCATCAGGTTTTGATTTGAAAAACTCCTCGACAAAGCTATTGTCAGCGCCGTTTGCAAAACGTACGTCAGCTATCATATAAGGCTTATCGGGCTTCTTCCACGTTCCTCTGAAGGGTTCCGTGTCAACTTTCATGACGATTTCGCCCTGATGATATTTGAAGTTATTTACATACAAAAGAATATCAGCCTCATCTTCACAAGCCAATGTACAGCCGCAAAGCTCAATTTGTCCTTTAACAGAAGCTTCAATCGATACGTCTTCGTAATTTGATATAAGATTTTTAAAATCCGGTTCAAGGAAAATAGGAGCTATTTTCAGATCTTTCTTAACACTGCGCGCTAAAAGTGTGAGAGGAATTTCATCAGCACCGGTTTTTGTTTTGCCGCCTAATGCTTCCAGTGCTTGGGCTTCCTGGACATTGAAGCCGTATTGGGCGCAATCATCTTTTGAAAAAATAAGAGTTTCAAAAATCCCTTGTTTTTGCCATTCAAGGTAAATCTTATTTATTTCAAAGTTTCTTTTGCGAGTGTTTAAGTAATCGTCAATTATCTCAGACGGAATTATATTTGAAATACAGCTTTCGCAGCCGAGCTTGTGCGTTTGGTAAGAGTAATCAAAAATCTTTTTGCCCCACTTTGACCAGTACTCTTTTTCCTCCTCGTTAACGTTGTTATTTGAAATCCGCATTATGCTTGAAAAAGCGTAAACTTTAGCATTTTGTTTTTCTAATATTTTTTTGAGTTTTAAAACTCTTGCTTTGATTTCATCAAAAGTCTGCGCACAGCGTCTTGACGGGATAAGACCGCCGTATGCAAGTGTATCAAGCGAAAGGATAAGGGCATCAAGCGGCTCTAAAGCTTCAAGCCAATCAAAAAGATTTTCGATGTCGGCGTATTTTGTCAAATCCCCGAGATATTCACGCGGCGGAAGGTAAAGGTGTATAGAATTATCAATTTTGGCTATTTGTTCTGCTAAAGTATAACAAACAGGCCTGTTGTCTATTGGTATAAATCCTATGTTCATTATTTTATTATATGCTAAGATTTACATATTGCAAAATGGTAAATGTTTATGACAGTTTTTAAGACATCTGAAAATATACAAAAGCTTTTCAATGCAGTTGCATCGAAATATGATTTTATGAATAATATAATCTCATTGGGCTTGCACAAGGTTGTAAAAAAAGAATGTGCGGCTGAACTTGATATTAAAGCACATGATAGAGTTTTAGATGCATGCTGCGGCACGGGCGATTTTGCGTATTTTATAAAACAAAAAGAGCCGATGGCTTTTGTAAGCGGTGTTGATTTTTCGCAAAACATGCTTAACATTGCAAAGAAAAGAATGCCGGATACTGATTTTCAATTGATGGATGTTACAAATCTTGCGTTTGAAGACAACACATTTGATTTTGTTACAATGGGATTTGGTTTGAGAAACATCGCAAATCCCGAAAAGGCGCTTTTTGAAGTTTACCGTGTTTTAAAACCCGGCGGAAAGTTTTTGCAGCTTGACTTTGGGTGCAAAAACATTTTTAATAAGTTTTTTGATTTTCTAACACCTCTTGTTGCTGGAATTTTTACCCCAAACCGAGGCGCATACAAATATTTGATTAAGTCTAAAAAGGAATTTCCTGAACCGGATGAATTAATCAGGGATTTTCAAAAAATCGGTTTTAAATTTGTAAAGAAAAAAGATTTTCTTTTCCATACATTGTCGGCGCAAATAATGAAAAAATAGTTTTTAGACTACTCCGAAAATGTGTCCGTTTTTGATAATTTCACGGATTTGATCAATGGTATTCTGTAAAATATAATCAATTGATTTTTGAGTGTTGTAAGCGATGTGCGGAGTAACTATGACGTTTGGCAAGTCGTTTATCTTTTTTAAGAAATTGTTTTCTTTTAAACAATTAAGCTGAATGTCGTTCATGTTTTTGTCAAAATTTACACAGTTAAGACTTGCGTATTCACAAACCAATACGTCCAGTCCGGCGCCAAGAATTTTCCCTTGTAAAAGGTTTTTGTACAATTCTTCCAAAAGCACGAGTTCGCAGCTTGAAGTGTTGATGAAATAAGAATTTTCTTTCATAAGAGCAAATTCTTTTTCTCCAATCATATGCCTGTTGTTGCCTGTGTAAGGCATGTGAACAGTTATAATATCTGACTTTTTCATAATTTCTTCGAGTGTAAGATATTCTAAATTGAATTTTTGTATTAGCTCATTTCTTTCATTTATATCATGCCCAAAAATCTTCATATTAAAATTGTGGGCGATTTGGCATATAGAAGAACCGATTGCACCTGTTCCTATAATGCCTATTGATAGTTCTGATAAATTACGGCCGGTAAAATCATAGCACGTATCTTTAATGCCTTTTGTCAAAAGCGCAGCCGGTACAATGTTTCTTACAAGTGCAATCAAAAGCCCGAATGTATATTGCGCAACCGCTGTGGCGCCGTAATTTTCAACATTTATGATGGCTATGTTTTTATCTTTGGCTGCACTTTGGCTGATATGGTCGTAGGCCGTTGAACGTGTAGAAATTATTCGCAAATTTTTGAAGGCGTCGATTACTTCAGGTGTTACTTGTGAATTTGTAAAGACGCTTATTACAGTTGTTCTGTCTTTTATGTCTTGTGGGATGTCCTTTACTGTTTGCGAGTTTAAGTTGTTTTCAAAAAAAGTAAATTCAAAATTTTGCAGTTCATTGTTTTCAAAAAACGGCTTTTCATTCTCTCTGTAGTCAAAGACAAGCATTCTTATAGACATTTCTTTCTCCTTTTTCCTAATTATTTACGGTTATAAAAAATAATCTATTAAACATTTGTTTAATACGATTTGGCAAATTAATAGCCGTTGTGTTCAATGAAAGTCTTTAAAACAAAGTTTATGATGACAATGTGAAAGGAGTTTATATGAGAACAGACTTAACAGTAAGAGAACCTGAATTATACTTTGACAGTATTCACCAGGAATTAAATAACTTCTTACGGGATACGTTTTTGTCATCTGCAATTGCAAATCCTTTGAACATAAAAAAAATGTCAACTTGGCGTCCTGCAATTGAAGTTAAACAAAACGATAAAAATTATAAAGTAAAAGTGCAGCTTCCTGGAGTTAAAAAGGACGATATAGAAGTTGAACTTGATAATGACTTTATGACGATTACAGCGGAAATTCAGGAAGAACGCGAAGAAAAGAAAGAAGAAGAAAAAAATGAAAGATATCATACTTCTGAATTTCGCTACGGTAAATATCAAAGAACAATTTCCTTTGATGCGCCAATAAAACCTGATGAAAGTACGGCTGAATACAAAGATGGACTTTTGACAATCATCGTTCCAAAACAAAACGTCGAACAAACTAAACCTAAAAAGTTAAAAATCAACAGCAAAGATGAAAATATAAAAATTGAAGATAAAAAAGAATAACAGACTTCATACCTTAAAGCCGAATTCTCCTGCGATTACGCGGGCGTGGTGCATAACTTACAAAGGAATCAACTCCTTTTAATATGCTAAATAGCGGCGGGGTATGGACGGCTGCGGGTGGGACACCACGGACTCATCTTAAATTTGCAGTCGAAAAAAGAAGGCGTGACGGTTAACCCTGTCGCGCCTTTTTATGTCGATAATTAAATACTGTGGGTGTCTGAATCTTAAATAACCATTGACATATATTACTTTTGTTAAGATTTCTTTGCTCTACAGATATTATTATACCATCTATAGATGGTATTGTCAACTCTCAAGAAATTAAATTATAAAATGAAATAATGATAAAAAATAAACTATCGGGAATTATGGGCGAAAAACGAATGAATATTGCTGAAGTTGCCAGGCTGACCGGCAAAAGCTATAATGCAATAAACAAAATTTATCATAACAAAACTAAAAGTATTGATTTTGATACAATGGATAAATTATGCTGGGCTTTGCAATGTAATACGCAAGATTTGTTTGCTTATATAGAAGAATAAAACTTTCATCAGGAATTAAGAAAACAAGCACTATGATGGCTATTACCTAAATCATAATCGGCTGGGACTTCTAAGGTGCATATATCCATACAGCACTTACAGCGCGGATGAAAGCGGCAGCCGGTTATATCTTGTTGGATTGAGGGAGGCTGACCGGTTATTGTTTCAAGCTTTTCATTCCTTTTAGAAGGAAGTGAATTCAAAAGTGCAACTGAATACGGGTGATTAGTATTTTTAAAAAATTCATCAGCCGGTGCGTTTTCGACAATTCGTCCGGCATACATAACAGATACTTCATCCGCGTTTTCTCCGACAAGAGCCAAGTCGTGCGTGATTAAAAGAATGGATGTTCCAAGCTGGGATTTTATATCGTTCAGTAAATTCATTATCTGAGCCTGAATAGTTACATCAAGAGCGGTTGTGGGTTCATCTGCGATTAACACTTCAGCTTTGCATGCAAGCGCCATGGCAATAACTGCGCGCTGCTTCATACCGCCGGAAAATTCATGCGGATATGATTTCAAACGACTGGCTGCACACGGGATTTGAACCATTTCAAAAGCCTCAACAGCCTGCTTTAATGCTTCATCACCTCTTAGCCCCTGGTGGACTTTGATTACTTCTAAAAGCTGGTTTCCGACTGTGTAAAGCGGGTTAAGAGACGTCATCGGATCTTGCGGGATAAGTGCTATTTTAGCTCCGCGGATTTTTGTAAGTTCTTTTTCATCTGCTTCAAGTAGATTTTTATCAAAAAACTTAACCTTGCCGCTCATTATTTTCGCGGTTTTCGGCAGAAGTCTGAGGATACTCATTGCGCTGATACTCTTGCCGCAGCCGGATTCTCCGACTAATGCGAGGGTTTCGCCTCTTTTGAGCCCGAATGACACGTCAAACAAAGCCTGCCGAAATCCGCATTCAGTATTAAAACCTAAGTTTAAATTTTCTACTTCTAAAACTTTCATTGCTTAAATTATACACTATAATCAATTAAATTTATAACCCTAATGGATATAGCTGCAAGAATGTTAAATTATGTTAAGTTAATTTGCATGTGTTTAAAACCCTTGCAAAATAAGAACTTTTGTTTCTTCTAAACTCCCTGAATGCATGTAACCATGCAATTTTTCACCACAATATTTTTTTATAAAAATATAGGGGAAACAATAAACTTGTTATTAATGTAACGGGGAAATATTGAAAGGGGAAATCTATGACAGATGCAATTAAAGGGATAAATGTTCTCACAGGTGCATCATCAGCAACAACGCAGCAGGCGGAACAACCGAAAGTAAGATATCGCAGATCTGCTTCCAGATTGGATATGGCGATAGCAAAAGCTCTTTTGACAAGCAAGTCTGCAAGAGGCGAATTTCAAAACAGTAAACAAGCCGAATATCTGAGAGACATTGATGGTTTTACAGAAAAAGAAGCGAAGGACACGGCAAAAATTGCGACTAAAAACGAAGTCAGAGCCGCACGTGTTGACCATCGTGAGCTTTACATTGATGAGAACAAATACAACGCTGCTAAAGCTGCTGATACTTACGGATATGACCATGTTTTGATAAAGGACGATACAATCAAGGGTGTAATTGCAGATAACCCCGAAGACTTCTATGTAAATGGCGAATTCTCGTCAGACGCAACCAAACGCCGCATAGGTAAATATACAGGTTTTGACAATAAAGGCGATTTGAATGAACAGCGTGCTATGGCAGCGGATTACGGTATTAAAAGAAGAAAAGCCCGTAAATTTATGACTACAGCGGGTTATGATGCTAAACGAGATTTAACTTGGCTTTATAAAACTCTGGCTGCACTTGGCGTTCTGGGGGTAACTGGCGGTGTTGGTGCAGCAATGGGTATTCCGTTTGAAAGTAACGTTTACCACATTAACGCTGACGGTTCAGTTGACCATGCTGATATGATAAAAACAGTTGGCGGTAAAGGTTTGCCAGGTGGTTTGAAAGGCTTGATCGGAGGCCTTATCCCGTCAATTGCACTTGCAACTGTTGTTAAAGACGACGACCCTGCCGATATATTAAACGGTTTATCAGCCGAAGCAGTTGTTGCAAAAGCTGATAAGAACATCAAATCACGTGTCAAAGGCAGACGCAACCAAAAACTTATGCGCGAAATCCTCAAGATGGAAAACTTAACACCGGAAGACAAGGCATATATCTTGAAGCTTGCATACGGCGAATTGACTGCAAAACGCCTTAACAAAGAAGAATTGGTAGGCGCATACGAAATCGCTAAATTCCTAAATGCGCATCCGGAAATCAGAGCAGAAAATTACGATGACCTGCCGGGAGAAAACGACGGTGAAATAGAAGCAAAACCTATCGATACTCCTATAATGGAATTTGAACCCATAGAAATCGATGACAATTCTGACATTGAACAATCAAAATGTACTTTGGAAGTAGCAGAAATAGGACAAAATAAAATTCCATATAATGTAGTTAAAAATGATAACCCGTTCAACTTAACAATGGGTAAATACCGCCACGAAGACGGCACTCCATTAACAGACTTTAACGAAATCATGGCTTTAAGAAACCACATTTTCGGTGAAAACGTCGGCTTAAAAGTCGGTCAAATCTGGCTTGATCCTGTAGTTGAACTTAGTGACAGTAAAAAATACGTTTACTACGACGGAAAAGTAATTCAAGGCACATCCGGAGGCAAGGTTGATAAATACTATCACTCAAATCCGGGCCAAAAGACATATTCACTGTTCGATTGTAACGGCAATGTATACGCTACCGGCGTTAAGTCAAAAGAAGAAGTCAACAGCTTGGGCAAAAAGCTTGGCTCCGAACGTGATTTCTTATTCATACCAAAAGAATAAAGTTAAATTAAAACTCCTCTCAAAAACTGAGAGGAGTTTTTTTCCAGTGTTCGTTTCGGCGTTATTCCGGGCCTAGAGCTGGAATTCATTAATTTTGTACTATTTTAACGCCATCTGAAATTGCTTTTAATCCATTTTTTACCCAGTAGCCATCCTGCGTGCTGAATTCTGAGCCTATTGAGAAATACGTTGAGCCTGAGCCTGACATCATTGAATTCGGATAAAGTTTTTTAATCTTCTGTAATTCTACATAATCATCAATAACCGCCCATTCAAGATCATTTGCAAAATCACTGCGTCCAGAAGCCTTTACAGTATTTTTTTGAGAGAATTTTGTATAAGCTTCTTTTGCGCTTATGCCTAAATTGAGAGGTTTTATGAGCGACAGGTCAAATTCTTCAAACTCCATGGACTCTAACAATTCACCCCGGCCTGATGTCTTTTGTTTTCCTCCTTCAAGGCAGAAATTCAAATCAGAACCCAAAGCCGCACAAAGTTCATGAAGCTCTTTTTTGCTTAGCGGACGGTCAAACTTTTCGTTTAATCCGAATAATATCCCGGCGGCATCTGTGCTTCCACCCGCCAGGCCTGCTGCAACCGGAATATTTTTTTCAATAAAAATTTCAATTTTATGCGGCGCAAGGTTTGTACTTTGCGCAAACAGCAATGAAGCCTTGTAAACTAAATTCTTTTCGTTGTAAGGTATTTCATCACTTGTGCCGGAAAGAACTATTTCGAGCGTTTGAGCCGGTGTTGTTTTTACTGTCAGATAATCATAGAGGCTTATTGTCTGCATAACGCTTTCAATATTATGAAAGCCGTCCGGGCGTTTGTTTAATATTTTTAGTGTAAGGTTAATTTTTGCCGGACACTGAATTTTCATAATATTTTAACCTTTCTGAAAGCTTTCCGAACATTTCAATAGACAATTTTTCGCCACGAATGTTTTCATCAAGCCCCAGTTCTTGAAGTGCCTGTTGAATGCATTCACGCGAAAAACCACCGTGAAGAAGACAGTTTTTAATATTCTTTCTTCTCTGAGAAAACGCAGCCTTAACAGTTTTTCTAAAGTGGCTGTAGTCGCTTAATTCCAACTTTGGTAATTCTTTCACATCTAATTTTACGAGGGCGGAATTTACTTTTGGCGCCGGGTAAAAAGACTTTCTGCCGACTGTTCTGAAGATTTCGACATCAGCCCAAAACTGCGAAAGTATTGTTAAAAGCCCGTACTGTTTAGAGGGGGAATTTTCATTTGCACACATGCGCCATGCGACTTCTTCTTGCACCATTAGTATAATTTCAGAAATCAGCGAGCGGTTCACATGGTTTAAGTCATCGACTTCACCGAGCAAATGTGCAATTATCGGGCTTGTGATGTAGTATGGGATATTTGCAACGACTTTCACTTTTTTGTTGGTAAGTTCAGAAAAATCAGTTTTCAAAATATCTTTGTGAATAATCGTTAAGTTTGGCGCGTCGAGTTTTTGTAATTCTTTAATTGCTTCTTCATCGAGTTCAATAGCGATAACTTTTCCGGCATGCTTTATGAGCTGTTCTGTTACAAAACCGACCCCGGGGCCGATTTCGATTACGGTGTCATCATTTGAAAGCTGAGCCTTTTCAATAATATCGTTTATGACGTCGGGATTAATCAGAAAGTTTTGTCCGAGACGTTTTTTTGTCTTAAAATATTTTGCTCTTGTGAAATAGTCCATCTTAGCTATTATGATACCACAGACAGGCTAATGTTTTATATAATTTTATTTGATATTTTAAATAGTGTTATAATAAAATACGTAATGGAGGTAAATGTGAGTAAATTACAGACTAAGGAAAAACTTGAGAAAAGTCAGATTTTGGAACTTTACAGGAATGGTTGCAAGCCGGCGGACACATTTAAAGTCGGGCTTGAGTACGAGCGTCTGCCAATTTCCACGGTTACAAATAAAGCTGTTGATTACGGCGCTGACTTTGGGGTTTGTAATTTTTTGCGCGCATTTGCCAAGGAAGAAAACTTTGATTACATAACCGACGATTACAATATAATCGGGCTTAAGCAGAACCATGACACAATTACGCTGGAGCCGGGAAGCCAGGTTGAGCTTTCTGTAGAACCGGAAACTTCAATCGACGGAATTAAAAGAAAGGTCGATTATTTAAACTCTAAAATGGCGCCGATTTTGGATCGTTACAACATAAAGCTTTTAGAATACGGGGTTTCGCCGCTGTCGACTCACAAGACTATCAATCTTATTCCTAAAAAGCGCTATCACATTATGGCAAAGTATCTCTGGGGAATACTTTCCGACGTGATGATGCGTGAAACCGCGGGAATTCAGGCATGCTTTGACTTCAAAGACGAACAGGATGCGATGAGAAAATTTTTAATCGCTAATAAAATGACACCGTTTATGACGGCAATGTTTGCGAATTCACCAATCAGAGGCGGCGTGGAAACGGGTTACAAAACATTTCGCGCGCTAAGCTGGCTTAACACTGATAACGACCGCTGCGGTTTCTGTGGAAAAATGGACGAGGATTTCTCTTTTGAAAAATACGTTGATTGTGTTATGAAAAGCCCGATAATATTCATTAACCGCGAAGGGCTGCCGGTCGACCATGTCGCCCGCGTGCCGCAGCCGACCGGCAGCGTGACGGTGTCGCTCAATGAGGCGAAGGTGCCGGCCTACCGCTTTTTGCGCGACTGCGCCTATGATTACATCCCGGTTCCGAAGCTCGACCTGTCGGAGCTTGATCTGTTCTGCTTCGGCACGCTGGCCCAGCGCGGCGAAGCGTCGCGGAGCACCCTCAGGCGGCTGCTGTCCGGAATCCGCTGCCGGGTATTCTGCGACGTGAACCTGCGGCAGGACTTCTATTCGAAGGAGATTCTGGAACACTCGCTGGCGGCGGCGGATGTCGTCAAGCTGAATGACGTCGAGCTCCCGGTGATC
>USGC01000033.1 GCA_900554095.1 uncultured bacterium | reverse complement strand
GGGGGGGGGACTGCCACGCAGGTAGAAATATTGCAGCAGAATTAGGTACAAAGTTCAACACCCGTCTTCTCACGGCTTTGCTCGGTAAGTCCAGTACATGTAGTATTGCTTTTACACTTGCTGAAGTTTTAATTACTCTTGGTATTATAGGCATTGTTGCCGCTTTAACTCTGCCTGCATTAATCACAAGAAATCAAAACAAGGCGCTTGAAACTTCTTTAAAGAAAAATTACTCTGCACTTCAACAGGCTCTTGATATGTACCAAGCTCATCATGGTGAAAGATTAATACCTTCTAATATAGGACGGTTTGCATTTAAAGGACTAATTCAACCTTATTTTAAGGTTGTAATTGATTGCGGTAATAATGAAAAATGCGTACAATACAAAGGTTGGGGAAATGATAGTAATTTTACAGGTTATCGGACTTACAGCAAGCAGCTACTTAGCGCTTTAAGATTATTTGATGACGGACAATTTCTTTTGGGCGACGGAAGTTTAATTATGATTGAAAACACCATAGATAACACCCAAGCAACATCAGGAAATATTTTTATAACAGTAGATGTGAACGGATATATCAAGAAACCAAACATATGGGGACAAGATTTATTTACATTTCAATTAGACGAAAGAGGTAAACTTATTCCTATGGGAGACAAAGACTCGTTTTATAATGACGATGCCATCTACTGTTCACTAAATTCAACCAATGAATATAACGGCATTGCATGTACTTACAAGGCTCTCACCGACAAAAACTATTTTAATAATCTCCCACGTTAAAATTATTTCTTCATGTTATAATTGCCTTATGAAGCTGCAAGATTTATATAAGAATAAGAATACTCAGCATAACGGCATTTTTGAATGGGTTAAGCCTGTTATTTCATTTGAAATCTTTCCGCCAGATAAAGAAGACCCGAATCAGGCGCTTTGCGAGGAAATAAAAATATTAAACAGATTTGAACCGGCGTTCTTTTCTTTAACTTGCGGGGCCGCCGGCAAAAACACCGAAAAAAGCAGAAATATTTTAACAAAATTAAAAGAAACACAACATCTTGATGTAATGCCGCATTTGACTTGTGTTGGAAGTTCCAAATCGAAAATTTTAGAAAGCTTAGATTTTTTTAAAAAACTTAACATTGAGAATATATTGGCGCTCCGGGGTGATTTGCCGGAAAACTATTCACAAAGTATTGATGAATTATATTATGCAAATGAGCTTACTGACTTTATAAAGAAAAATTCAAACTTCTCAATTGCTGCGGCGGGATATCCCGAAGGCCACATTGATTGCGAAAATATTCATCAGGATATTAAAAATTTAAAGAAAAAAATCGATGCAGGCGCTGAAGTTATTTTCACTCAAATGTTTTTTGACAACAGCAAGTTTTTTAATTATGTACATCTTGTGCGCGAAGAAGGTATTGATGTTCCTATTATTCCAGGTATTATGCCTATAATTAGTCTTTTGCAGATTCAAAAAATGGTAAAACTTGCCAGAGTTACTCTGCCAAAAGCTTTAATTGAACAACTTGAAAAACATCAAAATGATAAAGATTACATAAAAAAACTCGGCATTGATTTTGCCAGTTACCAATGTCAGCAGTTGATTGATACCGAGGTTAAAGGGCTGCACTTTTTCACTCTTAACAAGTCAGATTCAACTGCGCAAATACTTGAAAATATACTCTAAAAAGGAGAGCTTATCATGAATATTAACAAACATATTGAACACACGCTTTTAAAACAAGATGCAAAAAAAGAAGATTTTATAAAATTCTTTAATGAAGCTAAAGAATTTAACTTTCTCGGCGTTTGTGTAAACCCGCTTTATGTCTCTTTTGCAAAAGAACAGCTTCAAGATAGTGATGTTAAAGTCGTTACGGTCGTAGGGTTTCCACTAGGTGCTAACAAAAGCGAGGTCAAGGCTTACGAGACATCTCAAGCTATTGAAGACGGTGCTGATGAAATTGATATGGTTATTAATGTTTCTAAATTAAAAGATAAAGATTATGAATTTGTAAAACGAGACATCGAAACAGTTAAAGCATTTTGCAAAGATAAGCCGCTAAAAGTTATTCTTGAAACAGATCTGCTTGATAAAGACGAAATTAAAAAAGCATGCGAAATTTGCGTTGAAGCAAAAGCGGATTTTGTCAAAACATCAACAGGATTTGTAAAAAATGGAGTTGGAGCAAAAGTTGAAGATATCAAACTTATGTATGATACCGTTTCACCATTCGGCCTTCGTGTAAAAGCTTCCGGCGGCATAAGAGACAAAGAAACAGCACTTAAAATGCTAGAAGCAGGAGCTGAACGCCTCGGTACAAGCAGCGGTGTAAAGATTGTTCAAGCTTGATAGCAATTTTTTTTTTTAGGACTTTTAAAATAATATCTAGGAGGTTCTATGCAAATTCAACCCAATTTTACATCCAAGTACAAATATTCAAAAAATGCAGAAGAACGTAAGCATAATCTTTTAAAAGAGACTTGTAAATCATCTGTAGCCGTTTGCTTAGCAAGCGGCACATATGGCGTTTTAGAAGCAATAAATAAAAATTCAATAGCTAACAAAAACAACATTTCAACTAATGATTTAAAAGCTTTAGCAAAGAGCGGCTTGAAAAGAAATATATTTATAGGGCTGGCAGTTGGAATTGCAGGGGCTTTAGCATCTGAGCATTTGTTAAATATGTTCACAAGAAACGAAACAGATGACAAATATAGCAGGATGAAAAATCTTTATAAAGTTACAGAGGGGCTTGTGGCAGGTTTTGTAGCATTTGGACTGCTTGAAACTTTCCAAAAATTATCTATAGCTAAATCAAACAATACGCAAATAGTAGATGAAATTGCCTCGACTGCTAAAAAAGGATTCCAGCGAAATTTACTATGGGGATTAGCCGCAGCCGCATCAGGTTATTTAATTGCCTGGCCTTGTTTCAAGTTATTTGAACCCACAAACATGAAATTGTACGAATGGGCAGATAAGCAAAACAGAATTGCCGAAAAAGCTGAAGAATTAATAAAACAAGAAGATGCAGCTAAAAAGGCTTAAGACAAATTATCTCGAGCCCCGCAATTAATTTTTTCATCATAAAATTTGACCATGCTATAATATTTATTAAGAAGGAAGAAGTATGGGTGATGAAGATAAACAGTTTGATGCGACGCCTAGAAAGCTTGAACAGGCTCGCAAGGAAGGCCAGGTTGTAAAGTCAAAAGATTTTTCAACCGCAATTTCGCTGCTTATTCTTTTTATTGCTATAACAGCCTTAGCGCCGTTTATCTGGAACCAAATTGCGCAGTTGTTTACACTTCTTTATGAACAAATTCCGAACGGGCATCTTGATAAGGTTGGACTTACTTATATTTTTACAATAACTGTTAAAGTCGCGGTTTTGATTATTGGACCGATACTGTTTTTGGCATGGTTTGTTGCAATTATGGCGGACTTTATCCAGGTCGGCCCCTTAGTTGCTACAGCCCCCCTTGCTCCTAAGCTTGATAAGTTAAATCCTACAAAGTATTTTAAAAATATAATGTCCATAAAAACACTCTTTGAATTATTCAAAAACATTGTTAAAGTTGTGCTTCTTGGCTATATTGGCTGGAGTGTTTATATGGCACACATTGAAAACATTCTTATGCTTGCAGCAATAGACAACAACTTCGCCGTTATGATTGAATTCGGGAAGCTTATCACAGAATTTATCTTTAAAGCTTGTATTGCCTTTCTCGTAATATCGGCAGCCGATTATGGCGTTACTAAATGGAAATTTTTAAAAGACCAGAAAATGTCTTTTAAAGAAATTAAAGATGAATACAAAAACACTGAAGGCGATCCTAATGTAAAAGCTGCGCTTCGCCAGCGCCGCATGCAAATGCTTCAAAGAGGGATGATGGATGCTGTTCCTGATGCAGACTTTGTTGTTACAAACCCGACCCACGTTGCATGCGCTTTAAAATACAAGGCTGAAGAGATGGAATCACCAACTTTAATTGCAAAAGGCACAGAGTTGATTGCAAAAAAAATTATAAAAATTGCCCGCGAGCACAATATTCCTGTCATAGAAAATGCTCCGGTTGCACGTGCGCTTTTTAAGATGGTCGATTTGAACCGCCAAATTCCTCCGGAATTATACAAAGCTGTTGCAGAAATTTTACTTTTTGTTTACAACTTGAAAAATAACAAAAATCAGGGTAAAATAAAATAAAGCCTAGTTAAATAATCATGATTATGCAAGATAAAAATAAATTAAAAGAATATTTAGATATAGTACAGAAGGTGGCAAGGGTAGAACACAGACGCATTCCGTCTCATATGGTGGAATACGAAGAACTTTTGTCAATCGGTATTATTGCAATCCAGGCTCTTATCAAAAACAAAACTCCTGAACAATTGGAAAAATACAATGCAGCCTATATTGCAACCGCTGTACGATGGGCTATAAGAAACGAATTAAGAATACGCTACAAGTGGTATTCACTCAAGCATAAAGCCGATACTGAATATGACCAGGATGAAGCAGTTGAAGGCATGGATATGGAAAAAGCTAAAGTTCGTGAAACAATTTACGAAACAGTGCTTTCTATTGACGGTCTTGCGGCTGCGGCAAGCGATAACGATTCACCGTTTGACTTTTTAAAAGACCCGCATGCCATGCCGGATGAAAACGCAGAAATTACTGAAATGGGCAGAATGATTAGAGAAGCAATTTCAAAACTTCCGCCTAAAGAAAGAACCGTTGTAGAATACAGATTTTACCGTAACATGCAGGTAAAAGATATTGCAAAACAGGTCGGCCTGTCATCTTCCAGAGTAACAAGGATAGTTCAAGCTTCATTGAATACCGTTAAAGAATACTTAAACGCCAAAGAACAGTACGGGTATTAATTAGCCTTTACTATTTTAATTCTGCCGTCATCTTTAATCTCGATAGGTGTATTTAATTCTTTAATGTATTTTGCGGTATAAACGTTTTTATCAACATCAAACTTTTTCAAAACATAATCGGGATTAGGGTTCACGGGCAGATAGTCATCGCCGCCATAAGCAAAGAAATCATCACAACCTACAGTATATTTTTTATCAGTACGCGGATTATCCACATCTATGCTGTGTCGGACGCCGGCTTTATCAATATAGGTCAGGTTAAGCAATTTCCCTTTATCATCCATAGTATAGTTAAGTCCTGACACCAGTAAAATTCCCGGTTTATTATCAGTTTTAAGGAATGATTTTCCGCCATGTTTAATTGCATCAACGATTTGTTTTTCTGTTAAACTGCAAATCATCATTTTATCTTCAAATGGAGTAACATCATTTATGCGCCTTGAATCTACTTCGCCTTCAGTAAAGTATCCTCTGATATTTCCGGCATTCAGTATTGCAATATCCGTATCTAATTCTTTTTTAATTGCATCTACAATAATATTCCCATGCGGATTGTTAACGATTAAGCGGTGCTTTGGCGCCGGATCTGCATAACTTATTTTACCCAAAACTTCAGGCTTTCCAATTATATTTTCAACGGCTGTCTTCATTGGTAATGTGCGGTTAAAACCACCTGTTCTAAAAACGTTATTTTGTAATTTTACCAAATACCCTTTGTCATCAAATTCTACATTTAAAACTCCAGCATATTCTCCATCTTTACCAATCTGGGTAAGAACTACCGGTTTTCCGTCTTTGGAATACAAAAGGTTGTCTTTTTCTTTAACACCTTTATATAAATCATGTGTATGTGCACCTAAAATTATATCCAAACCGGATGTATTTTCGGCAATTGTTTTATCAACATCCTTGCCGCTGTGTGAAATAAGTATTATTTTGTTAACGCCTTGAGCTTCAAGCTTGTTTACTTCGTCCTGAATTTTTTTAATTGTAGTCTCAACGTTGTCCACCTTAATGTCATCAAGAGATTCTCTTGTGCCTACACGCTCAAGAACATCAGACGGTGCGGTGCCTATAATACCGTATTTCTGTCCATTGTGTTCTTCGATTATTGATTTTTTTATTTTTCCGTACATTTCGCTTTGGGGATTTACTTCCGTATTTACCGCAAGCAAACTATAGTTTGCATTTTGCAGTGTTTTTGAAAATGCAGCCGGTGTTGCATCAAGTTCATGATTCCCCAAGGCGTTAGCTGTTACACCTATCCAGTTTAAAAAATCACTTGCAACTTGGTTTGTCATCGGATTGGAACCTAACAATATATCACCTGATGACAATTTCAACTTTGCAGTATCTTTACTAACCGGCATGTTATCGAAATTACGTGAAACAGTCCATATCCGCTCCATATTTGTCATTTTACCGTGAATATCCGCTATGTAAAAAATACTTGCTTTATACGGTTCAATCTTTTTTAAATTATTATCAGTTTTTTGCGGGGTATCTAATGATGGTTGTGGCGTCGGTTTTTGATGATATATTTTTAACTGATTTGCATTTGAATATGTATTTACACCGTTTATCATATTTTAACCTTTTCTACACTGTATGTTTTACGCTGCTTGCTTGGAGTGCCGCATTTGGTTGTAGGTGTTCAAACCTTCCACCCAGTTTTCAACGAGTTTGACATCGTCTTTCACCACTGCTTGCGGCAGGCCTGCGTGGTGAATTTTCGGTAGTAAATATTCTGCGCTGTATTCAATCGCACGCGGAATATCATCATCTGTGTCATTACATATGAATATTAGTTTACCGTTTTTGTCATATTTTTGGCCTATAATCGTGATTTCATGACCGTTTATAATTTCGTTTTTGTCATCGACCTGAGTATAGCCGATAATTACGTTTTCATTCATATTTAACGCATCTGTAATTTGCCGCTTCATTGTTTCAAAGTCTGTTTCATAACCTATTAAACGCGCATTTTCATCAACGGTTTGGTAAGTTACGGAAATTTTATTTTTATCTTCCACGACAGATTCGGTGAAGGTTTTTTCAAATTCAATCAAACCTTTATCGTTCTGGTTAAATTTTCCTTTGCGCTTGTCGCTTACTGAATCATAAGACTGCTGAGAACCCACCTGCATCATTGTTGACTGCATCAAAACATCCAGTGCAGAACGTTCATTTGCATCTTTATGCTTAGTTTGGATTTGCGCTCTGATAATTGCGTTTTTGTCAGGCGCGAATTTCAATTTTGCTGAGTCAAAATTATTCATTTCGTATGGAATTTCAAATGCATTAAAAAGCCAAATTCAATCAAGAGTATTGTCTGCCAAATTTTTTAGTTTAATTTCTTTTTCTACAGACATTTTAGGAGAGGAAAGTCCCTCTGCAAATCTCGCGAATTCTGCGGGCATCTTCTTGGCAAGGTTAAACTCAATGCTTGAGGCAACACAAGTTCCGGAATGTTCGACATTTACAGAATTTTGCGCGTTAATTTGATCTGAGGCATTCACAGGGTTGAGATTGTTTTCTTTTATAAATTGTTCTTGCAAAGCTTTTTGGTACTGCGCAGGAATATCGCCGAATTGCTGGGTAATAGAGAACGGATCAGCTAGCACTTCAATTGTATCTTTCAGAATACCTGCGTTAGAAAGCCCTTGAGCTCTTGGGGTTGATGCTATTTTATACAAGTTATCTAAAACAGTTGATTTGTCATTTGAATTTGCATTCAGCAAAATGCCTGAATTCAAAAGCTCTTTTAATTGTTTTTTAGAAACTTTATCCAGATTTTTTTGCAGAAAATTATATTTATCTTTTTCCGGCTTTGAAGAAAGCCTTGTTCTCAAGTCTGAACTTGTAAGAGTTGGATTATACGGCACGTTCGTAATAGGATTTGAAGTAAAAGCAGGTGTTTTAACTTGTTTAACTTCATCATTTTTAACACCTGAAACATGACGTGCGCGTGTTGTGTTATAATTATATTGTTGAAAATTTAAACCTGCTGTATACACTTTTCTACCACTCCACTATTTATAATAAACAAAAACAAGTGTAAAATTTGCCATAAATTGCAAGTTTAGTAAACAAATGTTACAATCGAGGATAAATTGGAAGAATTTAAGATAAAACCTTTAACCAAAAATCAGCTTATTATATCAATAGACAGGCTTACAAGATTTAAAAATCCATATGTTAAATATTTACGCGTTTTTAATGAAATTATTCTCAGCAACCTTATAAAGCCTAAATATAAAAAAGCAGAGCTTGAAGAATTAAATTCTGAGACAATAAAAAAACTTGCTGAAAAGATTATAAATTTTTCACTAAAAGAAATAAATGCACCTTTTGAGGATGATTTCACAATTAATCAGCAGCTTTACGATTATGAGAATTCAATCTTCAACATAAATCAGGATACGGAAGTTCTCATTAAAAATAAAATTAATTACAAAGGATTTTTATCTATCATTGAAGGAGAGCAGGTTCCTTTGAATTTAAAATGGCTAAATGAAATTGCTGATAAAAAATTTTCTAAAGAATTAAGATATGAAAAATCGCTTCACTATCCAATTGAAAAAGTTTTGATATGTGAAGGAATTACGGAAGAAACGCTTTTGCCGGTTTTTGGTAAAATCTGTGGATTTGACTTTGACAAAAACGGTATACATGTTATTTCAGCAGGCGGCAAAAATCAGGTTGTCAAAACCTTTTATAAGTTATCAAGTGAATTAAAAATACCTATTTTTGTACTTCTTGATAATGACGCAAAAGAAAACTTAGAAGAAATTAAGCCAAAGCTGCGTTCTTTTGACAAAATCCATATAATTAAATCCGGTGAATTTGAGGACTTGCTGACACGAAAACTTATTGAAAAGACTCTCAATTATGCATTTAAAAATGTATCATTAATTGATTTGGAGCTTTTAAATGAGGACTTGCCAACAGTCAAAATTCTTGAAGAAATCTTCAGAAACAGAGGAATGCATGAATTTAAAAAATCAGAGTTTGCAGAATTTGTTAAGATTAACACAGAAAGCATTGACGATTTATCCGATGAAATAATCGCTATTATTGAAGAATTAAAAACAGAAAAAAAGGGACAGATTGTCCCTTCGTAAAATGGAGTTTAAATAATTCATTTATCAAACGTTATTGTTATGAGCCTACGAGCCTCAAAGCTTCTTGAAGCAATTCTTTATTCGTAGAAATAAGTTTATTTGATATTTCCATTTGCAGTTTAGCCATTTGGTAGTATGAAATATTGCCTTTAAAATCAGCGTTAGACATCTCTAAAAGGCCGGAACGGATTTGTCCGTAGCCGAGCACAGGTTTTCCGGATTCCACTGTTTCAATGAAGTAGCCTTCTTTTACCTCGCGTAAAGCTGCTGCATTATGGAAATTTCTCGTTGTTATACGATATAAAGGAACAGTCCGCTTGCCGCCGTCGGCTTTTCCATAAATCGTTCCATCGTCTTTAATTTCGTAATCATCATATTTTCCGAGATATTTACCGTTGTTCGGATCAATCCACATTTTGATAGAGGTTGTCGGAATATCAAGAGATCCGCCTTTCAATGCTGTCTGCTGGTACAAATCATCCGTAATAGCTTTTGTACCTTGCATTATTTCGCCTTTATCGTTCAAAATATAACCTTGAACGGTGTTGCCATTTTTCGCACGATAAACACCTTCTCCGTCAAAAGTAAACTCGCCTAAACGCGTATAAACACTTTTGCCTTCGGCGGTTTTGGTCAAGAAGAAACCTTTGCCTTCTAAATATAAATTTTCATTAGAAGTACCCGGCGTAGATTTTCCCTGTCCGGTCTTCTTGTCATAGTCATCTGCAATAGCACCGCCTAAAAAAGTTTTAAAATTCACCTGCTTTTCTCTAAACCCCGGAGTGTAGATGTTTGTCATATTATCTGCAATAACATCCATCCAATTTTGGGTTGACTTTTGGGTATTAAGTGCCGTAATAAATGAATCATTCATTATTATTCTCCTTGTTGTTACGTCTTTGCTCTTCCTGATTTTGGTTTCTATGTTTTGAATAGGTCAACTCATTGTATGGTAAATTTTGTTCATCAAAACGCTGTTTCAGAAAAGAAATATTATTTTTCAAATAAGCTTCAACGGCTTTATCGCCCGGGATAAAGTTGGCGTTTAAGTTGCCGTCTTTATCAACACGCAAAACAACTGATACATCTTTTCCAAAATCTATACGGAAAGGTTGATTTGTTTTTGAGGATTCAGAAAGTGCATTCATTAATGTTGCTGAAACTTTTGCGGTCTTTTGAGTATTGTGAATACTTCCTGCCTCCAAATTCTTTTGGAATTCAGACGCAACAGATGACATAGACATGTTTGTATTTTTCACAAGGTCAGCAAAAAACAAAGCATCTCCATCATCCATAGAGATTGACTGATAGTCAATTGCCGGAGCACCCGTATAAACATTGTTTTGCACTCCTGAATAAAGTTTGTTTTCAGAATTAAAGTTGTTTAAAGAATTCAAAGTATTTAAAGAAATGCCTTTTGACTGAATATATGCTTGCAGCTCTCGGCTTAAAGAGTTTACATCTTGATTTTTAAGAGCTTGGGGAGTTTCTTGTGAAGATTTTTCGACATTTGCATCTTGAACATTCTCAGTTTTTTCTGAGTTAACTTCTTTTTTATTCTCAGTTTTTTGAGCTTTTGACTCTTGTTTTTCTTTAACATCGGAGTTATTATCAGAAGCTTTGTTTTCTGTTTTTGTATTTTCAGAATTCTCCGTTTTGGTTTCACTGGAAAGCGATTTTAATTGATCCTTAAAGCCGGTTGAAGACGATTGCTGAGCAGAGAAAGCACCTTGGGTTGAAACAAGATTTGCAAGCTCATTTACTTGTGAAGATGTTGTTTTTGTTTCTATATTCATCTTTTTAACTTTTCCTCCAATTGTTGAAGCTGTTTTAAAACTTCCTGTTCTTCTTCTGCTTGTTTTTCTTGAGACTGCTGAAAGTATCTTTGCACTCCAAGCTCTGAATAGCCTTTTAATTCAGCTTTTTTCTCTTCTTCAATGTATGCTTCGCGGCTTTTTTCTTTATGCTTTTCCAGAACTTTAACCGCTTGCTCCAGTGTTACTAATTTTTGTTTTTCAATGTCGAGCTGTTTTTGCGCCTCTACACGAATTTGTTCAAGCTGCTCTGCCTTTTCCCAAAGATGTATTAAATATTTGTCATATGTATCATACATCATTGGATCTGCCGAACGCATATTTACTTGAGTTGAGTGAATTTCTTCATTGTTTTTACGAATATTTTCCTCGGCTATAAAAACCGCCTGCTGGGCTTTTTGAACAACCATTAACTGTTCTTCTTTTTTGCGGATTCTAAAGTCAAGTATTTTCTGCAATCGGTATCTAAAAGGCATTTGTTACACTTTCTTGCTATGATTATCCTTTATTTTGAAAGTGTAACAAACATCTATTTGTATGATATTAATTTAATGATGATTTTGAATTAGTCAAGTATGGTTACGCCAGTACCGGAACCTGATCTGCTGTTATTGTACTGCCAGCCTCTGTTGCCTGTATAATAGCTGCTGTCGCCGTTTTCGTTCATGCCAAAGTTATCAGAATAATACGGGTCAATTCCTGGTGTAAATCCCGTAGGGCAGCCGCCAAAATACATCCCTAAAGAACTTAAAAAGCCTCTCCATCCAGTATTTCCGCCATATGCGGGGTAACCTCCGTAACACGTACCATATGACGGCTTAATATTTGATGAGTAATTATTTTGATTTGAAAGACTATTCAGGACATTAACTCTTTCTTGAATATCGCCTTGTTGAATAGCCCCAAGCATTTTTTGCTCAAGCCTTGCAACACGAGCGGCTTCTGATTCATTATTGTATGTTCGGTTGAACAAGTTTAGCTCTAATCTTGAAAGATTACTATCTGAAATTTGTTTCTTTTCACTATTATAATTTACAAAAAGATTATTAACCCTTTCTTCATAACTCATTTTGGGATAAGTTCGATTAAACATTGATTTTTCAAGTCTGTTAAGCCTTAAATTCATATCCTGATGCTCGAAAGACTTACCATAAATATCTTGTTCTACTAAAGAAAGGTTTGCATCGTGAAAATTCACATTATCATTGTACGAAATATCTTTGATATTAGCATCTTCAACATGACCGTGGTATCTGTATATCACGTTTCTGTTCGGGTAGAACATTGTACGATTAACCGGCGTGAAAGGCGCAACCCGTCTTTGCGGCATGTAAAAATTCGTTGAACCGTTAAAATAATTACCTCTTGGATAGCTGCGGTAACGACTTGGATAATACCCCCGCCTGTATTGATGATGATCACAGCAATGACAGTGCCGCGATGGGCTGTATCTTAACGGTTGGATAGTTCTTATTACTCTGGATGCGGCAAATACATTTGTCCCAATCAACAAAACAGATAAAGCTATAATTATTTTTTTCATTTTAATCTCCTGTTACTCAACCTCACAATAAGGTTAGAATAGAAGAATAAAATATCCATTATCCTGTTTGATAATAAAAAAGGATTAAAGTTTGATAGGATAGTCGTCAGAAATTTTCCAGCCGTCATGCATAATCAAAAGTGCACATGTATTGCCTACACTGCCATTTCGGTATTCTTCACTACATAACTTTTTCATATCTTCTCGGTTTTGTGCAAAATTATCTACAACAGTGCCATCAGTATTGAAATTGCTTGCATACTCCATGGGATGAAAATATCCTGCCATATTTGATAGTGTTTTACGAACCCTTAAATACTGCTCATCATTATAGATAGAAAATATAAAAATGTCTTTGCCTCCCTTATTCGGTTTGCGATTTGCATTTATATCAACATACACATGAATCCTGTTATTATTAGTCATATAAAGCTTTACACCATCTGGAAAAATTAATGTTACAAATCGTCCATAAACTCCGCTTTGCATCATCTGTTCTGCGGGTTTACAAGCTCCTTCAGTAGAGGTTCCGCAGTACTTAGCTACTTTTAAATATGGAAGCATGGCGCTTTCAAACCATTCAGCCAACGCCTCTGCATCCCAGCGTTTATCTAACGGAATTACGCCCCAGGTATCATTAGCCTTTGATAGATTTATTGCCTGGTTCATTATTGAATACGTTTTTTCTAATCTCGTTACTATTTCTTTTTTCTTGTGGTTTTGAATAAGCGTCGGGAGCGTCATTGCTGCGACTACGCCGATTATGCCCAAGGTTATCAAGACTTCGGCTAAAGTAAAAGCTCTATTTGATTTTGTTGGGCTGAAAGCCCAACCTACTTCTTCTGAGGTTATTTCCTTGTAGGTTGGGGTTTCTACCCCAACATTTTTTCCTTTAAGCGGTATGAACCCGCGAGCCCCCCCCC
>USGC01000032.1 GCA_900554095.1 uncultured bacterium | reverse complement strand
GCATCTGTGCGTTTGTCTTCGTTCTTATCATTCCAGAAGTCAACAAGCATTGAGCAGAAGAAAATTGATGAGTATGTACCGATTGCTATACCCAAAATCATTGCTAAGACAAAGTCTTTTGTGGTTACCCCACCCCAGAAATACAATGCCAGTAGTGTAATTAATGTTGTTAACGATGTATTAATACTTCTTGTTAAGGTTTGATTAACTGAAGCGTCTACAATTTCACCGAAAGACATTTTCTTAGAATAATACCTCAAGTTCTCACGAATTCTGTCGAAAACAACAATCGTGTCGTGAACAGAAAAACCGATTACTGTCAAAATCGCAGTAATAAACAATCCGTCAATTTGAACATTATAAACAAGCCCAAGTATTGAAAAGGCACCTACGACAAACAAAACATCGTGTAAAACACCCAAAATTGCCGCAAGCGCGTAGTCAAATCTAAACCGGAATGAAAGATACGCTACAATTCCTAAAAATGCCAAAGTTACTGCAATTAAAGAATTTTTGAATAATTCTTTACCCATTGTAGGCCCTACAGAGTTTACTGACATCAATTCAGGATTTGAGTACTGCCCTTGCATAACCTCTGTAATTTTGTCGCCGTCTGTTGAGTTTTTATCAATGAATTTTGTTCTTATTGACACAATAGATTGAATTTCTGATTTAGTATTTTTTTGCTGGTCATTGTTTACGTTAAGAATTTGAATATAAGGGTTTTCTATCCCTTTTTTTTCAAGATTTTCACGTATAACAGTCAAATCGCTGTTTGTAACTTTTTGTTCTACACCGTATTGCAATATAGTTCCGCCGGTGTAGTCAATGCCGACTTTAAGTGGAGCATGGTTGGCATAATGTGCTGATGAGTAAATCATTGCAACAATACCCGGGATTAAGAGGATTGCCGTAAGAGCCATCCATATCCATCTGTATTTTACAATGTGTACTAAGTGTTTTCTTCCTATATTTAACATTGTTTTATTACCTTTCTTTTAGTCTAAAATACCGAAACGGGCTTTTTCACGTTCTGTTTCTTTTACACGATAGCTTTCCCCGACTTCATCTTTTCTAAGCCCGAAAAGTCCAGGGTGTTTTAGTTCTCCTGTACCGAAAATCAAGTGCATGAAGTTTTTCGTTACAGTAATTGCCGTGAACATTGAAACCATAACACCTATAGCCAGTGTCAGCGCAAAGCCTTTTACAATACTTGTACCTAAAAGATAAAGAATTGTACAAGTTATAATTGTTGTCATATTTGAATCGAAGATACTTGTAAAAGCACGATCAAAACCTGAATTAATAGCTGTAAAAAGGTTTCTTCCCGCTCTGAGTTCTTCTTTGGTTCTTTCAAAAATCAGTATGTTTGCATCAACGGCCATCCCGATTGAAAGAATAAACCCGGCAATTCCAGCCAAAGTCAATGTTATAGGGATAGTTTTGAACAATGCAAATAATATTAAACTATAAATTACAAGTGCGATATCCGCAATCAGCCCGGGTACATGGTAGAAAATCAACATAAAAATCATTACAGCTCCTAGTCCGATTATGCCGGCTTTTTTAGAAGCAGCAATACTGTCAGCACCAAGTGTCGGTCCAACCGTGTTTTCTTCAACGATTTCTGCGGGTACAGGGAGTGCTCCGGCATTAAGAAGATTTACCATTCTTTCAGCTTCATCGTATGCAAAACCGCTGTCGCCGCCGGATATTTGAGCATTGCCGCCGTAAATAGGTTCTCTTATAACAGGCGCTGACTGAAGCTGCCCGTCAAAGAAAATTGCCATTTGCTGTCCAACAAGGCTTTCTGTAAGAGTTGCAAACTTTTTAGCACCTTCTGCGTTGAATTCCAATGATACAACCCACTGCCCCGCAGAATCAGTTGTTAACTGTGATTTTGATAAATCTTGCCCGGTCAATCCTGTAGGCTCCCAAGTTTGAGCGCCGTTTAGGGCTTTACCCGGCTTTTTGAATTCTAATTGCGCTGTTTCACCTAAGAAAGCTTTTGCTTCTTTTAAGTCTGTAACAGCAGGGATTTCAATTAATAACCTTTTATCACCTACTTGCTGAACTGTTGTTTCTGATACACCAAGCTTGTTTACACGCTGTTCAATCGCAAATTGCAAGCGGCTCATCACCTCAGGCGTAATTTCTTTTAATGTATCTGTGGTCTGTGCTTCCAGAACAAGTCTTGAGCCGCCGACAAGATCAAGACCAAGTTTTGTCGGCTTTTTAATAATCAAAAATATTGATACTAAAACTATCAATATGATTACCCAAAACATAATAATTTTGTTTTTCACTGTTTATTCCTCTTTTAATGTCTCATTATTTTCGTATTTTATTTCAAAAAATAAAATAAATTCATAGTCCTATCCGGCTAATTCTTGTTTGACTGCATCAATTACCCGGAAAAGTTCTTCTTTTTGTTTTTCGTCAAGCTCTACCAAAGGTCGTCTGACTGTGTCATTGATTAAACCTTTGTGAGCAAGTGCAGCTTTTACCGGAACAGGGTTTGGCGCCATGAACAGCTTTCTGAACGCCGGATACAAGGTCATATGCATATTTCTGGCCGCTAAAGGCTCCCCTGTTTTGTAATTTCTAATCATTGATTTAATTTCAGATCCAAAAATGTGTGAAGCAACAGAAATTACGCCGTGTGCACCAAGCGAAAGCATTGGCAGTGTAAGGCTGTCGTCGCCTGAATAAATCGCAAAATCCGCAGGACATTGTTTTTTCAATTCGGAAATTAAATCTAAATCACCATTACTTTGCTTTAAGGCAACGATGTTAGGATATTTTTCAGCCAAAGCCGCGACTGTTTCGGGCTGCATATTCACTCCTGTGCGCGACGGAATATTGTATAAAATAACAGGAATATCTGCACTCTCAGCCACTGCTGAAAAATGTTCAAACATGCCTTTTTGTGAAGGTTTGTTGTAGTATGGAACAACAGACAAAACTGCATCAACATCTTCTTTTTGCGCTAATTTAGTCATCTTAACAGCTGTTTCAGTAGAGTTTGACCCTGTTCCCATAATAACTTTTGCTTTATTTGCTGCCGCACGTTTTACGGTTGAAACAAGTTCAATTTCTTCTTCGTGTGTCAACGTCGGGCTTTCGCCGGTCGTACCCGCAACCAGCAAAGCGTCATTGCCGTGAGAAATCAAATATTTTGCAAGCTCTTCAACTTTATCGTAATCAATTTCTCCACTCTTGTTAAACGGCGTAACCATAGCAGTAATTACTTCCCCGGCGTCAAATCGTAATGCCATAAATACCTCTTTCTTGTTCTTAGATATCCCTTAATGGTTAGATTATATTACAAAATAAATTTATATGTTTAAAATATTAAGATATTTAATTTCTTTTTGTGCAAAGTCGCTTAATTTATGCTAACATTTTAAATATGAACTGGAAAAATTTAAGTAAAAAGAGAAAAGCTTATTTACTGGCATTTTTAACCATTGCCGGTATTTTGGCATGGGCTTTTATCTCCGCAGGTATAATTACGCACAACTTTAACAGAAGCCAGCTTTCAGTTGATAAAGACAGACAGGAAGCCTTAATTAACGGCATAATCCTTACTGAAACAAAAAACGAACGCAAATATTGGGAAATCTATGGCGAAACAGGAAGTTACGACAGCACAACAGGTGTTGCCATGCTCAATAATGTTATCGGAAATTTTTACGATGAAAACAACGAAGTTTCTATGAGTTTTGAATCATCACATGGCACTTACAACTCTGAAAAAAGCCAGATTATTCTTTACGAAAACACCCATGTCGTAATCAAGGACGGTACATCCTTAAGAACGCGCCGGCTAACGTGGTCTGGTGCTGACAAGCCTGTTATTGCCAAAGGTGATATCAAAATTACCAGAAACCAGGAACTATACGCAACAGCCGACACTGTTGAAATAAGCCCGAATTACGAACATTTCAAAATTATCGGTCATGCAGTTTCAAAATTGTACGACGCTAAGGAGAAAAAATGATAAACACAAAAAAAATATTAATCGCATTAACAGCTTTTATTTTAATGATTGGTGCAGCAGTCCACGCATCTGATTTGATTATAGAATCTAATACGCAAACATTTAATGAAGGGGATTCAAAGATTAAATTTAAAGGTGATGTAAAAGTTTCTGTAGATGATTTAAGAGTTGAAGGGCAAACTGCTGATGTTGATGTTAAAGGCGAAAAGCTTGATACTGCAACATTTTACGACAAACCCTACGCTTACGAAGTCAAAAAGAATAAAAAACGCGAAGTTAAAGCTAATATTTTAAAACTTTCATTAATTACAAAAGTCGTAAGAGCTGAAGGAGACACACAGTCAATAGTATTTGACGGAAAAACTCCGATTGTTGTAATTAACGCAGATGTTCAGGAATACGACACAAAAACAGGCACAATGACTGCAACTGGCGCTGTTACTATTCTTTATAAAGAGCTTGAAACCTTTTCTAACAAGGCTATTATCAATACAACCAAAAACGGAGATATCAAAGATCTTGAGCTTATAGGCAATGCCCGCGTTAAAGAAAAAGAAAACGAATCTTTCGCTGACAAATTCTACTACAATGCTGCAACAAAAGTTATCACAGCAACCGGCAACACAACATCTAATGCTGTTATGGATAACGGCGACAAGCTTATTCTGAAATCATCAAGACAAGAATATACTCAAGACAGAAACGTTTTCAACGCAAGCGGAAATGTAAAAGTTTGGTATCAGGATTACTTTGCACAAGGCCCGAAAATCGCTGTTTACCCTGATAAAGCAACCAACAAAGCTAACGAAATCTATTTTATCGGCCGTTCTTCCATAACTCAAGGTATGAGAACAATTTACGCTGATAAAATTAAAATGATACTTAAACCAAAAGATTTCCACGCTGAAGGTAATACAAGAACAGTAATTAAAAATATCGGCGGAGGAAGTGATGACGAGGATTCAGCACTTAGTCTTTAGGAGGAAACTCAATGACAAAAATTGAAAAAGCATTAGATTTATTCAAAAACAAAGAGTACGAAAAAGCTCTTGATATTTTCAGCTCCATTGTCGAAACCGGAGATGAGACTGCTGAAATTTACAACAATATCGGACTTTGCTATTCTGAATTGGGCAATTTTGAAAAAGCTGAAGATAATTTTTTAAAAGCAATTAAGCTAAACCCCAAATTGCCGCAAATATATATCAATCTTGCTGACCTGTATTACAAACAGAAAGACTATGACAGCGGAATTCAATTGATGGCGCAGGCTGTTTATGAATTGCCAGAAGAAATGGTTTTGGCGCATTTTCTTGCCAGATTTTACATGGAAGACGCAAGGCTAGATTTAGCAATTGATGAACTCGAAAAAATTCTCGAAAAACAACCGGAAAACTTTGATGCTTACTACGATTTGGGAAAAGTTCACTTTGAATTAGGAAACTACGCTATTGCAGCAGAAAATTTTGAAAATGTTTTGCAGTATAAGGACAATAATGAGTGGATTTATTACTATCTTGGACAGGCCTACGAAGCAAATGATGAAATCGACAAGGCTTTATCAAACTTTTTGAAGGCAATCGCTGTAAATGACGGTTTTGCACCAGCTTACAAAAAGGCGGCAATTTTGTTTATGGCCCGCCAAGATTACGAAGACGCCGCTGAATACTTTGAAGATTACGCAAAGATGAACATTCCGCCTGAAGAAAAAGAGAATATAGAAAAGTTAATAGAAAGAATTAAGAAGAAAATAGAAAATGAATAGTAAATACTGGCTTGCATTCTCATCAATAGAACAGATTGACAGCGCTTTTATTTTAAAATTATATGAACACTTTAAAGACATCAAAAAAGCTTTTCAATCTACATCCGATGAATTATCACAAATAGAAGGACTAAGCATAAAAAAAGCGGAAAATTTTTTAAAGTTCCGCGACAAAACAAACCCGGATAAAATTGCCGACTTTATTGCCGGCAAAAATATAAAATATTTAACATTTGAGGATGAAAATTACCCGCAAATGCTTAAAAATATTGACAATCCTCCAGCGGTATTGTATTACAAAGGGGATTTGAAAAACGTTAATTTACAAAGAACACTTGCCGTTGTAGGTTCAAGGCGCGCAAGCAGCAACGCTAAAGATGATGTACACAAAATTATTGGCGAACTTTCCGGCACTGATATTACGATAGTTTCCGGGCTTGCGTCAGGAATTGATACTTGCGCACATATTGCGGCTCTTGATAGCAATTTAAAAACAATCGGTGTTATTGCCAGCGGATTTGACTTTACCTACCCGGCTTCAAATAAACAGCTTTATTCAAGGATTGAAAACGGCAACGGCGTAATCTTCAGCGAATATTTTCCGACATTTGAGCCGCTGAAATTCAGATTTCCGCAGAGAAACCGGATTGTCTCCGGCCTGTCTTACGGCACGCTGGTTGCGGAAGCCTCATTAAAAAGCGGCGCCTTAATTACTGCAAATTTGACACTTGAACAGGGCAGAGAATTGATGTGCATCCCAGGGCTTATTTCAAACCCGAATACGCAAGGGATTTATAAATTATTGAAAAACGGCGCAACGCTTGTAACTTGCGCTGATGATATCCTAAATGCTCTAAATTGGGAAGTTAAATCAGAAATTGAAATTACCCAAAGTGATGTTGAACTTACGGATGATGAACAGAAAATATACAATTGTCTTGAAATAGAAGAAAAAGGAGCCGATGAGTTAATTGCAATGACAAGACTGCCTTTGGAATTTCTTTTAATCAACTTGACAATGATGGAGCTTAAAGGCATAATTAAAAAAGTCGATGGGGACAGGTACAAAAGGATATAAGAAAATAGATGGCTAAAACAGAGACACCGGCAAAAAAAGAAACAAGCAAAACTACTAAAAACAAAAAAGAAAAATCACTAGTTATAGTTGAGTCGCCTGCAAAATCAAAAACTATTAAAAAAATATTGGGCGACGGATTTCAAATTGAAGCGAGTTTCGGGCATATCCGGGATTTGCCGCAAAACGTCTTGGGTTTTGATGTAAACAATGGTTTTGAACCTTCTTTTGTTGTTATACCTGAAAAGAAAAAAGTCGTAACAAAGTTGAATGAACTTGCAAAAAAAAGCGACAAAATTTATCTTGCATCTGACCCAGACCGCGAAGGAGAAGCAATTGCCTGGCACGTTAGACAAGTATTAAATGTGCCGGAAGATAAAATTTTTAGAATAGAATTCAACGAGATTACACCAAAAGCCGTCAAGTATGCGGTCGAACATTCGCGCGCTATTGATATGGACAGGGTTAAGGCACAGCAGACAAGGCAAATTTTGGACAAACTCGTAGGTTACAAATTAAGTCCGGTGTTGTGGAAAAAGCTTGGTAATTACAGGCTTTCAGCAGGCCGAGTTCAGTCTGTTGCGCTCAGAATGATCTGTGAAAGAGAAGAAGAAATCGAAAACTTTATTCCCACAGAATATTGGTCAATTCACGCTGAATTAGAAAAAACAGGCGATAAAGGCGGAATTTTTGAGGCTGAGCTTACAAAATTTAAAGACAAAAAAATCGAAATTCCAAACGGAGAAGAAGCACAAAAAATTGTCGACTATTTAACCGACAAAGACACGCAATACACCGTTTCAAAAGTTACAAATAAACAAACTCAAAGAAAGCCGACAGCTCCTTTCATAACCTCAACTCTGCAAAGAGAAGCAAGTTCAAAACTCGGTTATGGCGTTTCAAAAACAATGCAAATCGCACAAAAGTTATATGAAGGGATTGAGCTTGAAAACGGCGCTGTCGGTTTAATTACCTATATGAGAACCGATAGTACGCGTATTTCAGACGACGCTCAGGCAATGGCTAAAGATTTTATTTTAAACAATTACGGTGAAAAATATTATCCGGAAAAGCCAAACATCTACGCTAAAGGCAAGCAAAATGTTCAAGACGCCCACGAAGCAATCAGACCTTCATATCCAGAACGTACGCCAGATAGCATTAAGCAGTATCTTTCAAATGAGCAGTATCGTCTTTACAAACTCATTTGGAATAAATTTATGTCTTCTCAGATGACAAACGCGCAAGTTGCTAACAAGGCAGTTGAAATTACAGCCGGCGACTACACTCTGCGCGCAAGTACAAGCAAAGTTACTTTTGATGGCTTTTTGAAGCTTTACACTGAAACAGAAGAAAAAGAAAACGAAAAAGGTGAAATTGCAAAAATGCCTGATCTTGAAAAAGGCGATGATTTACTTTGCCGCAAAGTTAATCCTAAACAGCACTTTACCCAGCCGCCTCCGAGGTATTCCGAAGCAACTCTGGTTAAAGCACTTGAAGAATACGGTATCGGCCGTCCGTCTACGTATGCGTCTATTATCACGAAGATCCAAACAAGAAATTATGTCGAAAAGCTTGAGAAAGCTCTGGCACCTACACTTTTGGGCCGTACTGTTTCAAAACAATTGTGCGAACAGTTCACGGATGTAATGGATTACAAGTTTACGGCAGGAATGGAGACCAAGCTCGACCAGATTGCAGAAAAAAAACTCATATGGAATAAGGTTTTGCAGGACTTCTACGACCCTTTTATTATAGTTGTAAACAACGCAATGCAAAACAGCGAAAGGGTTAGGATAGAAAGCAAAATTAAGTGCCCGAATTGCGGAAAACCAATGCTTGTCAGAACAAGCCGCTTTGGTACGCAGTTTTTAGGCTGCTCGGGTTATCCGGAATGCAAAACAATTATGTCGATGAACGTTCTCACAGAAGGCGAAAGTGAACCGCAGCAACCTGAAGTTTGTGAAGAAAAATGCGACAAGTGCGGTTCTGATATGATTTTTAAAACCGGGCCTTATGGGAAATATATGGAATGCACAAACGAAACTTGCAAAAATCGTAAACCTTACCACAAATCAACCGGCGTAACCTGTCCGAAATGCAAAGAAGGCACGATAGTTGAAAGAAAATCCAAACGCGGCACAGTATTTTATGGCTGCAATAAGTATCCTGACTGCGACTTCACGCTCTGGAATGAACCGACAGGAGATGTTTGCCCAGATTGCGGAGCGCTATTAGTAAAAAAAGTTCTTAAAAAAGGCACAACTATACAGTGTTCTAACCGGTCTTGCGGATACAAGGCTCCGGTTGTTGAGGAGGCAACCACAGATCCAGTGGATGAAAACCCTATGGAATAGCAGGATTACATAATATTAAACCGGTTCCCTTTGAATACAATAAGGGAACCGGTTAAGTATATGAAATCTTTTTAAATATATTTATCCAAATTGTTTAACATTGCATTGTCAGCGCCGCGCTCGTCCAAAAAGCCGAGGTTTAAATCCGGATGTGCATAATGGCATTCCGGATGATTTGCAAAATGCCAGTCTTTCATCTCCTTCAAAGACATATTATTATATGGTTCCAAACCTCTAGGACACGGAAGACCTTTATTGTTATAATACAAGGAGCGATCACCTGAATGGAAATATTTAGGCAAACGTCCTAACGGTAGCTCCCTAGCAACTTTTTTACACATTTTCCTTGCCATATCACCGCCTGCCCAATAAGTTTTCAGTTGTCTTAAACCGGTGGCTCCTTGTTTTACCACGAAGGATTTTTGTAAATTATCATCATGAACTGCTACTTCAGCTATGTATCGTATCCCTTGCAAATCGCCTTCTGAATTATAAACTCTATTATAAGTAGTTTTTTGAACAAAATGATCTTGCGGGAATTCTTTGAATTTTGTAATCGTTGATACTTTTTTGTTACCGACATTTGTACGTTCAGTCATTTTTAAGCAGTTCTGCAAAACTTTTCCATCTTTATCCAAAACGTGTGTATAAGTTTTGCCATTAACGCATTCTGATACAACCTTTACAGAATTTTCACCCTTGCCAAATGAACGGACAAACCGCTGGCCAATTGTCGTAATACTCATAATAATTTTTCCTTTCCTACTTACTTCACTGTAAAATCGACACTATATTTAACTTAAACAAAAGGGCAGAAAAAATTTGACACGCCGGCTACATATCATATCATATCATATCATATAGGGGATTATAACGGGGTTTCAGCCTTTTTTAAATTCATCTTTACATTTTGTTACAATTGAAATATTGTGAGTATTTTTGATATGATTATTGAAAGAAACGTTAAAAATCGGAGGTGAAAATGCAAAAATTCGGACTTATCGGATATCCTTTAGGACACTCGCTTTCGGCAATAATTCACAGGGCTGGATTTGAAAGCCTTGGGCTTGCTGCAAGCTACGAGCTTCTGGAAACTTCTCCTGAAGATTTAGTTGATCGTGTTAAGTTTTTAAAACACGAACATTATTCCGGATTTAACGTAACCATTCCTTTAAAACTTCCGATTTCGCTTTTTGTTCAGGAAGTTGACAAATACGCTGACATAGCAGGCGCGGTAAACACAGTAAAAATAAATCCGGACAAGACTTTTAAAGGATTTAACACAGATGCATTGGGGTTTAAAAAAGCAATTCCGGCTGATATTGATTTGAATGGTTCAAACGTTGCTCTTCTTGGGACAGGCGGAGCCAGTCGTGCGGCAGTTTTGGCACTTTCTGAATGCGGTGTATCCGAAATCGGAGTTTACACAAGAAACATTCCAAACGCTATGGATTATCTGGCGTACATGCGAAGAAAATTTCCTGCAATCACATTTACTGCTTATCAAATTGATCAAGTCCGAGACTTAAGCCGTTATCAAATGCTTGTAAATACTACTCCTATTGGTATGCAAGGACGTTCAGCAGATATGACGCCCATTGAAGAACCGGTTTTAAAAACATTGCCGGAAGGTTCAACCGTTTATGATGTAATTTACAACCCGAAAAAAACAATCATGCTAAAAACAGCCGAAAAACTTGGGTTAAGAACAGTGAACGGGTTGGATATGCTTATTTACCAGGCCGCAAGCGCCGAAGAAATCTGGCTTGGCAAGACGCCCGACGTTAAAGAAATGAAAATAGCCGCGTTAGAAAATTTATAGTAATTAACTTAACGATTGGGAAATTACCGATATTAAACTTTAAGCATAAAAAAGGACTTGCGAAATTCACAAGTCCTTTTAAGTTTTATATTCAAAAAACTATTTGCCGTTAACAACAGTTTTGAATCTTTTACCAGCAGTGAAAGCAGGAACTTTTTTTGCAGCAATTTTTAATTCTTTGCCTGTTTGAGGGTTTCTGCCGATTCTAGCTGCTCTTTGGCGAGCTTCAAAAGTACCAAAGCCTACTAAAGTTACTTTTTTACCTTTTGATACTGCTTTTTCTACAGTTTCAATCCATGCTGTAATTACTTCAGCAGTTTCTTTTTGTGTAACATTAGCTTTCTTTGCAACTTCTTGTACTAACTCTTCTTTGTTCATAATCAAACTCCTTTACTTTATGTACATGCTCTATTATAGCCAAAACACTTTATTGTGCAAGTATTTTAATCAATTTTAACAATATTTGCACCCAAAAACATCCATTCTATGTATTTGTATACAAAAAGTAATATTAACGATTTTATTGTACTTTTTTCTGCTTTTTTGGTACAATTATAAAAGATAAGTGATTTTAAGTTAGGGAGTAGGAAGATTTATAAATAATGAAAGAACGAATAGTATTATTTACCATAGTCTTTGGGCTGGGAATATTTTTATATATTTTCCAAAGTTATTTCAATACAGTTTGGGGATTAGCTTTTTTATGCACGGCGATGACGATTTACTGCATATTTATGAACCTTGCTTATAAATTCAAAAAGAGAAAATTACAAAAACATCCAAAAGTTATTAACGAAAACTATAAACCCTTTGTTTCTGTAATGATTCCCTGCCACAACGAAGAAAGCGTTATTGAACATACTGTCAAAAATATTTTAAATATGGATTACGAAAAGTTTGAAGTAATCGTAATTGACGACAGAAGCACTGACAACACGCCAAACGTTATTAAAAATCTCGAAAAACAATATGATAATGTAAAAATTCTAATTAGACAACCCGGCGCTTTTCCCGGCAAATCCTCCGTTTTGAATGATGCATTTGTTCTCGCGAAAGGCGATGCGGTTTTAGTATTTGACGCAGATGCAACCGTTGACAGCGACTTTTTGTCAAAATTAATCCCGGAAATTGAACCTAAAGACGTTGGCGCTGTTCAGGCTAGAAAAATTATCAGAAATAAAGATTTTAATTTCTTAACAAGATGCCAAAATAACGAATATACAATGGATACGCATTTCCAAGTCGGCCGGGATTCAGTGAAAGGCGCTGTGGAGCTGAGAGGTAACGGAGAGTTAATAAAACGCGAAGCATTAGAATCTATCGGCGGTTGGAATAATTTCACGATCACAGACGATTTAGACATGTCTACACGCCTGCATATAAAAGGCTGGGACGTACGATTTTGTCAGGACGCAAAAGTTTATGAAGAAGGTATTGTATATCTGTGGCCGCTTTTTCGCCAGCGCAGAAGATGGCTTGAAGGCACTATCCGCAGGTATTTAGAATATTTCGGAGACGTTTTGACGTCAAAAGAAATGTCTTTGAGAGCGTCTTTAGATATGACAGCTTACATTTCACAATTCATAATGCCATTGTGGCTCATAATGGAATTTTTAATCCGCGGATTTAAAGTTTTAGCAAAGGATGCTCCGCCGCATATGCTTTATTCATCAATCATTATCGGATTTGTTATCGGCGTGGGATTTTTCGTAGCAGCAAGGTACGCTCTCAGACGGTACGACAACTTGTCAAGAAAAGATGCCTTAATTCAAGCAACCGAAACATCTGTTTACCTTTTAGTTATTTGGTTTCCGCTTGTACTATACATAGGATTGAAAATTTTATTTTGCAAGAAAGATATGAACTGGGGCAAAACCGCTCACGGTCTTGTTATGGAAGAAGAAGCAGCTAAAGAATTACAAAATACATAAGGAGAAATATAAATATGCAAGCTACAATTACAAGAGTAAAAGACAAAATTAGAGATGTAAAAGATTTTCCAAAGAAAGGAATTATTTTCCGCGATATTACAACAGCGCTGAAAGAGCCGGAAACACTTAAAGAAATGATTGACTATCTTTGCGAACAATTCAAAGATACAAAAATAGATTACGTTGCAGGGATTGAATCCCGCGGATTTATTTTTGGAATGCCGATGGCATACAAGCTTAACGCCGGCTTTGTACCGATTAGAAAGCCTAACAAACTTCCGGCTGCAACATATTCTCAAGAGTATTCTCTTGAATACGGCACTGACAAAATCGAAGTCCATCAAGACGCTTTTCCGGC
>USGC01000031.1 GCA_900554095.1 uncultured bacterium | reverse complement strand
GAATGTAAGGCGGGTTAGAAATAATTATATCAAAGGTTTCACCTGGTTTTACGTTTGAAAACACGTCTGACTTTCTAAAAATAGCTTTATTAAAAAGGTTTAATTTAGAGGCGTTATCCAAAGCCGTGTTTAAGGCGTCAGAAGACACGTCAAGCCCTATTATTTGACAATCCGTAAGCATTGCTGTCATGCACGCAATAATACCGCTTCCTGTACCTACATCGAGAGCTGTTTTAAGATTGTTGTCATTTATTAATTCAACAGCTTTTCGCACAAGGATTTCGGTCTCGTCGCGCGGAATAAGAACGTTTTCGTTAACAATAAACTTGTGCCCCATAAAGTCGGCAAATCCTATAATATGTTGAACAGGCCTGCGCGTTTTGGCTCTAAGTTCGGCCTTTTCTTTGATTAACTCTATGTTTTCGGCGGTTAACTTTTTGCCTAGAATTATGTCTTTGTAACCGTAGTTTGCGAAATGTTCTAATAAAAGTTTTACTTCAACAGCGGCTTCATTTGGTTCAATCCCGCTGTCAGTCAAAATTTTCACAATTTCTTGCAGATTTGTCATGTTCTTGAATTATCCTATCTATTTCATCACGGGCTTGGAGTTTTGAAGAAAGTTCTTTTTTTTCTATATTATATTTTTTACACAAACGGTCGTAATAATAAAGTTGTTTTTTTGTAGGGGTTTCGCGGCTCATCTTAACCTCTTTCAAAAACGCGCGCTTCTTTTTTTCAAACTCCTTTTGAGCCTGAATTATGGGTTCTTGAGACTTTTTGTAATCGTAATATTTGCGGCATTCTTTCAGGTACAAAACAGTGTCTTTGTAAAATTTTTCATCATAAAGGAAGTTTTCTAAAAACTCAAAGTGCGGACTGTTAATTTCAAAGTAGTACTTTTCGTCTTCCAAAAACCGGTCAAAAAGTTCATCAACAGAAAGTTGCGGCGACTTTTTAACTAACGCGCGCAAAAAATTACATACTGCTGACTTTTGGTTTTTAGTAAAATCCTGATAAATTTGTTTTTTAATTTCGTACATTTCACACTACTTTTTAAAGAGGTCTTTGACAGTGAATTTGCCTAAATCCTCGTTAATATATACAGCAAGTTTTTTCAAAATTGGATTTGAATGGCCTTGCACTGTTTTTTTAGTCGTTTTTGGCGCGGCTTGTTCGATAACTTTTAAATCCGGACGTTTTTCACCGTTCATAAATAAATTATACCTCTCTATATAAATATAAAAAAGTTTGTAAAGAAAAATTGACAGTCAAGTATATAATATTTATATAAGTTTTACAATTCTTAATATATTTTTGTTTATAGAATTTTTACGCTATAATAAAAATCCCTTTGAAATACGACATCCCAAAAACCCGCTCGGGATACGGAAAAAGAAAGTCTCGTCAATTGACAAGACTTATAAATATACATTTACCCCACAATCTTTATACCACAAAGGTTTTTGTTTGTCAACTGGTATTGATGGAGGATTTTCTGTAGAAAAGTTGTAGAAAACCTTGTCTTTTTTGTAGAAAACTTTTGGGTTTTCTACATTTATTGTTCTTTATTTTGTTTTACTGAAAGTTTTCTACAGTTTTTCTACATGTTTTCTACAATTTTTTCTACACCTAAATTCAGGTATACAGATAGTTTCAGGTAGTTTTCTACAAATATTTGGAGCTTACTACTACTATTATTTATATATATATTTATTATATTAATATATAGTAGTATAATATTTGTAGAAAACTTGGAAGGAAATGGTTATGGGTAAAGATAGGTTTGTTGTTCTTTTTGATCTTGACGGGACGCTGCTTTATACGCTGGAAGATTTGAAAAATAGTGTTAATTTCGTGCTTCAAAAATATAATTATCCACAGCGTTCGCTTGATGAAATCCGCTCTTTTGTGGGTAACGGCGTCAGAATTCTTATGGAACATGCTGTCCCTAATGGTGCCCAAAACCCCCAGTTTGAAAAACTTTTAGCACTTTTTAAAGAACATTACGCCCAAAACATGTACGCAAAAACAAAGCCCTTTGATGGTATTTATGACCTTTTGGATAACTTAAAAAGCCGCGGATGTTTGATTGCTGTTGTTTCTAACAAGTTTGACAAGGCTGTTAAAGAACTTTGCAAGCACTACTTTGACGGCAAAATAGACATTGCTATAGGCGAAGACGAACATGTCCGCAAAAAGCCCGCCCCTGATAGTATTTTCAAAGCCATGAAGCTTTTGGGCTGCAATCAAGCTGTTTTTGTCGGAGATTCCGAAGTTGACATCCAAACAGCCAAAAACGCCGGCTTAAAATGTATCAGCGTTACCTACGGGTACAAGAGTAAAGACTTTCTCAAAAATAACGGCGCTCAATTCCTCGCTGATACGCCCAGTGAAATTTTGAAATTTGTAAACTTATAGGAATTTTCTTTAGTTTAATGTATAATTGTTTCATGAATTTTTGCGAGGATATAAAAGTTAAATATTCTGAAATGGATTACAAGCTTAGCTTAAAGCCTTCTGCGCTTTTGAATTTTCTTCAGGATATGGCAAGCCAAAACGCTGAAAACCTTGGCTTCGGCTACTCGTACATTGAAAAGCGCAGGCTTTGCTGGTTTCTCTTAAAATATCATATGGAATTTTTAGATTACCCGGTTTCGGTTTATGACTTAACTATAAAAACAGAGCCGCGCGGATATTTGAAACAGTTTGCATTTCGTGATTTTGAGCTGTGTCAAGGACAAAAATGCCTTGCTAAAATTATCAGTACATGGTCGCTCGTTGACATGAATTCCAAGAGCATCGTCCCTATAGAAAAAGCCCTCGAAGGAAATCCCAACATGCCAAAGTTTGAAAAACGCGAAGGAGATTTGAGTTTTCAAAAAATCATGCCGCTTGAAAAAGCTGATATAGAAAAAGTTTTTGAAATCCGTTACGATGATATTGACGTTAATTGCCACGCCAACAACTGCAATTATATTATCTGGGCTTTTGAGCCTTTAAGCTTTGATTTCAAAACCTCAAGACATTTAAAAATTCTAGATATGGTTTTCAAAAAAGAAATAAAATACGGCAGTAAAGTTCTCAGCAAAATTCAATTTGTAAATCAAAATCAAACGGTTCACCTTTTGCAAAACGTAGATTCAGGTGAAGATTTATGTACTATTAATGCAATATGGAGTTAATTAATGATAAAGTTTAAAAGAGTTGATGAGAGTTTAATCCAAGAGCTTGCTACACTGGCTTATGAAATATGGTTTGAGTATTATCCTGAAATTCTTACATTAGGTCAAATTTATTATATGATTAATAAATTCCAATCCGCAGCGGCTATTAAAGATCAAATGCGTAACGAAAATTACTGTTATTTTCTTGTTCAAAAAGACGGAGAAAATGTCGGATATTTTGGAGTTTCACCAAAAAATGACCACCTGTTTCTCTCAAAACTCTACTTCAAGAAAAGTTTGCGCGGCAAAGGGTTCGGCAAAATGTCTTTTGATCAGATTGTTAAAATTGCTAAGAACAACAATTTTGATAAAATACAGCTTACGGTAAATAAATTCAACACGCACTCAATTAAAACTTATGAATATTGGGGATTTAAAATCATTTCAAATGTAACAGTCAATATCGGCGACGGCTATTTGATGGAAGATTTTATTATGGAATACGAAATAAAGGAGAGTTAATGAAAGCAGTAGCAATTAACGGGAGCCCGCGAAGTGGCGGAAATACAGAAATATTACTAAAAGCAGCACTTGAACCGCTTCAAAAAGCAGGCGTAGAAACAAAAATGATTCAAATTGGCGGAAAAAACATTCATGGTTGCCGCGGCTGCTGGGCTTGTCAAAAACTCTTAAACCGCAAATGCGCGTTTAACGACGATATTTTAAACGATTTGCTGGAAGATTTATTCTCAGCAGACGCGATAATTTTTGGAACACCATCTTACTTTTCAGACATGACAGCGGAGTTGAAAGCCTTAATCGACCGCGCAGGCGTGGTTGCTTTGGCTAACGGAAAACTGTTCAAGCATAAAGTCGGTGCGGCTGTAATTGCCCAGCGCAGAGGTGGCGGGCCTGCTATTCAAGCTTCTGTTCACCATATGATGCTTATGTCTGAAATGATTATTCCGGGTTCTACTTACTGGAATTTCGGCATAGGCAGAGACAAAGGCGAAGTGGTTAACGATGCTGAAGCCCTCGCTAATATGCAAAACTTAGGCGAAAATATTCTTATGCTTATTAAGGCGCTGAATAAATAATTACATTCTGTTTAAAAAGAAAACAACGTTTTTAGCCCAGTGTTCACCGGCTTCTTTGGCGCAGTATTTACCGGAAAGTCCGATTTCTTTTACTGTTCGGGTTCCTTCTTTGTAGCGCTTATCTAATATTTCGGCCATTTTTTCAATACATTCTTCAACATCTTTAAATTTTCTTTTTGTATTCAAACCGCCGACGTTGTTTTTTTTGAGCGCAAGAACTGATGTACCGCGGCTGCTTTCTATCATGGAAATCGCGGCCAGCACAGATGGGTTAATGTTGTATTTTTTGCCTATGCGTATGAAGCTTTCGCCTTTGTTGTAAAGCGGGTTGTAATCTTTGCGGCCTTTTTTAGCCGGTATAAGCTTTTCGATAAAGTGGTTCAATTCTGCCTCTGTTCCTCTGTAAATGTCTCTTACGCAGTGTGAATTTACTGAATAATTGTTTTTTGGCATAAAGTCATTGCCGGCTAAAGGCGGTATTGGAACAGCTTTTGGCTTTGGCGACTTTGGTATGAAATTTGTAATTGTTTTAGCTCTTGTAAACTCGTCATATGCCAGCAAGCCTTTTTCAAAATGCTGAGCGTGCGCGCTGAATGAGCCTAACGATTCTGCAATCAATACAGCAGAAGGTATAACTTTTTTCATGGCTGTTTGTTTGAAATTTTGTGCACGAAAAAATTTGGGGTTAATTCTAATTGGTAAATGCATATCTTAAATTCCTATAATTTTTACAAAACTATTTTTCAATAAAAAAAATTTTTTTTCAAGTCTTGTTCTAATCGAGCTTTCTTTTGAATGTCCACCCTGCTATAGAAAGGGTTAAGACAGCAATCAGAAGAAGCGGGATAATTTGCTGGAAAACATCAACAGGCGCCATTCCTTTTAGAAAAATACCTTTTGAAAGCACCATAAAATATTTAACCGGGTTAAAGATATCAATATACTGCCAAATTTTGGGTAAGTCTTCAACCGGCGAAACAAAACCTGACAAAAGCACAGCAGGCATTTGAAAAGCAAATACGCCCAAAATTGATTGCTGCTGGGTTTTGCAAAGCGACGAAATAAAAAGCCCGACTCCTACAATTGAAAGCAATGCGCAAAACATTGAAATAACAAACATAGGAAACGACCCGACAAAAGGGATTTTGAACATCCACATCGCAAGCCCTGTCATTATTAAAGACAAACTCATTGCAATGATTAATGGCGGAATTGTTTTTCCCATAAGAATTTCAAAAGAAGAAAGCGGGCTAACAATAAGCTGGTCAAAAGTTCCGAGCTCTCTTTCTCTTGCAATCGACATTGCCGTCAAAAGTATTGAAATCATTAGCGCAAGCATAGTTACGATAGAAACTACGAAAAACCATTTGTATTCAATGTTCGGATTAAACCAGTTTCTAATAACAAGGTTTACGCCACCTTGAGATTTTGCAGGCGAAATTTCGTTGGAATAATTCGATATTATCTGTGAGGCGTAACCATTGCCTATAGACGCAGAATTTGTCTGTCTTCCGTCTACTATTATCTGTACGGATGTCGGTTTATTTGCTTTTATATTACTTGAAAAATCATTATTAATTTCTAAAGCTATCTGGACTTTTTGGGTATCGACAAGATGTTTTACTTCTTGAGGGTTTTGGGCGTAGGTGATTTTGCGGAACCACTTTGAATTATTAAACCTTGAAACCAGTTCTCTGCTTTCAACCGAGTTGTTGTAATCCAAAACAGCCATATCTATATTTTTTATTTCCAGGGTAATTGCGTTTGCAAATACAAATAGCTGCAAAAGCGGCATTGCAATAATTATGCTGCGGCTTTTGGGATCTCTCATTGTGGCCAAAAATTCTTTTCGTATTAGTGCAAGTATCCGTGTAAGCATTTAAACCTTCCGCTTTTTCTTTTTGACTTCAAGCATTGTCTGCGTGTTTTTGTAAACAGCGACAAACAGTATTGAGCCTAAAATCAGCATGTACAAAGAATTTATTATAACAATTTCCTTAACCGTTCCTGCCATAAACTCGCTTTGTATGAACGAGACAAAGTACCTTGGCGGCAAAAACTTCGTTAATATCTGAAAAAATACAGGCATTGAATTTATTGGATAAATAAGTCCTGACAACATTAACGCTGGCAAAAATCCAATTGTAATTGCAACTTGGCTTGATAAAAACTGGTCTTTTAATTTTGTAGAAATTAACAGTCCAATCCCAAGGTTGGCAAACAAAAACAGCGCGCTGAACATGAACAATAATATCAAATTTCCGTGAAAGGGTATTTTGAAAACAACAATACACATAAATACACTGAATACCATTGAAAACATTCCAAGTGTGAAATACGGAATATATTTGCTTAGAACAATGTGAATTTTTTTGACACTGGTGCTTAAAAGCGCCTCCATTGTTCCGCGCTCCCATTCCCGCGCAATTACAAGTGCGGTCAGAAGAATTCCGATTAACGTCATTGTAATCGCAAGTGAGCCCGGCAAAATAAAATAATGACTGTTTATATCCTGATTGTACCAATACCTTGAATCAACATTAATTAAAGGCATTTGTGCATTGTACTTGTACTTGCTTGTCTGAAGCCATTGCGAAACTATTGCCTGCGGGTACATTTGAACGTAGTTTGCCATGTTAGCCTCGCTGCCGTCGGTTATTACAAGCATATCGGCCGTCTTTCTCTGCGAAAGATTTCTTGAAAAGTCGTTGGGTATAATCACTGCCCCGCGAAGTTTTGAGCGCGCTATGTCCCTGTACATCAAATCCTTGTCATCATATGAGTATGAATTCACAAATTTACTCTGATTAAAAGATTTTACAAGCGTTTGAATTTCAACTGCCGGGTCGTCGTTTTTGATACCTATTGCAACCCGTACTGTATCCATGTTTACGCCGTACATGTATATTAAAAGTAGCATTAACGGCAGAACAAACGCTATCAAAATACTTGACGGATCGCGAACTATTTGGAAAAACTCTTTTTTAATTAATGCTGTGAGTATGCTCAATTTTCCCCCTCTTTTTGCTTGTCGCTTTCTTGAATAAGATTAATAAAAGTATCTTCCATAGTCTGAGCGCCGGCTTTTGCTTTTAATTCCTCAACAGTGCCGATTGCGATGGTTTCGCCTTTGTAAAAAAGACTAACCCTGTCGCAGTATTCGGCTTCATCCATAAAGTGCGTCGTTACCAGTACAGTTACACCTTTTTTAGCGAGCGAGGTTATGTGGTTCCAAAATTCTTTTCTTGTAATTACGTCAACGCCGGAGGTTGGTTCGTCCAAAAAAAGTATCGGCGGATTGTGAATTACAGCACAAGCAAGCGAAAGCCGCTGTTTAAATCCCAGCGGAAGTTCTTGGGCATTTTGATTAAGAAAGGGTTCAAAACCGAAAACTTCAACGACTTCGTCAATTTTTTTCTTACGCTCAAAAATGTTTGCGCCGTAAACTCCAGCGAAAAATTGTAGATTTTGCTTCACGCTTAAATTCCCGTATAAAGAAAACTTCTGAGCCATATAACCTAAGTATGAGCGCGCAAGAGAAGGATTTTCTTTAATATCAATTCCCATAATTCTGGCAGTTCCTGATGTTGGCGCTGCAAGACCGCACATCATTTTGAAAGAAGTTGACTTGCCCGCGCCGTTTGGCCCGAGAAGTCCAAAAATTTCACCCTTTTGAATACAAAACGAGTTATTTTTTACAGCGTAAAAATCCCCGTACTTTTTCACTAAATCTATGGCTTCGACAGGACAGTTCATTTTGTTGTCAGTCTGCTTCATAACAAAGTTTTCGGCAATAATAGATTTTTCCTGCTTGTAACCGCCCATAAGCTCAATTACTTTAGCTTCAAACCCCGCGGTTGTTTCGCTTAAATCGTTTGGCTTGCCGTCAAAAATAACCTTGCCTTTGTCAAGCACAATTGCCGTATCAAAGCTGTGAGCCTCGTCAAGGTAAGCTGTTGACCAAAGAACAGTCATGTTATCGGTAATTGATTCTCTGACCATTTTCATCAACTCTCTGCGCGAAATCGGGTCTACACCAACAGAGGGTTCATCCAGAACAAGGAATTCAGGTTCGCCCAAAAGCGCGCAGGCTAATCCTAGTTTCTGCTTCATTCCTCCCGAAAGCTTTCCGGCAAGCCGGTCTTGAAATCTTTTTAAATCAGTAAACTCCAAAAGTTTATCAAAATCTCTTTCAACATTTTTCAAATCCGCATAAAGGTTAAGGTTCTCGATAACGGTCAAATCCTCATACAGTCCAAACTTTTGAGGCATATAACCTATTTTGGGATTAAGTTCATCCTTGTGCTCGACAGGCGAAACCCCAAGGGTCGTAATTTCCCCCGAATCAGGTATTAAAAGCCCTATGAGAAGTCTTATTAATGTTGTTTTTCCTGAGGCGTCAGCACCTATAAGTCCGGTAATTTTCCCCTTTTCTATGTTGACGCTTAAATCGTCAATAGCTTTGATATAGCCGGACTTTTTTGAACCGAAAGTTTTTATTAAATTTTTAATTTCAACCGTATTCATTTTGCGTTATTCAACTCGATTTTAATCGTTGTCGGCATGCCTTGTCTCAAGAACGGGTCAATATCGTTTACATAAACCCTTATTCTGTAAACAAGGTCTGTACGTAAATCTTCAGTCTGCACGGTTTTTGGCGTGAATTCAGCGACCGGTGAAATGTATCCGACCCAGCCTTTGTATTCACGTCTTTTGCCTGTTTCAGGGTTGATGCTGTCGGTTAAGACTTTTGCTTCCATGCCGTATTTAATGTTTCCAAGCTGCGTTTCAGGAACGTAAGTTCTTATCCAAATCGGCTTGTTTTTTGACAGTGTAAAAATTGGCTGCCCGGCATCAACTATGGCGCCGGGCTCTTGAATTCTTGTTGTAATTATCCCGTCTTCTGGCGCGTAAACCTTTGTATAATCAAGTTTGTTTTTGGCGTCTTTCTTTTGAGCAAGGGCTGATTCGTAAGCTGCTTTTGATTCATTTTTTGCATTGAAAAGATTGTCGCATTCCTGTTGTGAAACCGTATCATCCACGCATAAAGGCGCTTGTCTTTGGTATTGTGAAGCCGCATTTGCACTGATGGCTTTTGTGCGCTCTGCTTCTGCTATGCTTTTTTCAAAATTAGCCTGATAGTCCCGCGCATCCATTAAAGCCACGAGTTCTCCGGCTTTAACCGCGTCGCCTTCCTCTTTGAGAAGCTTTTCGATTTTTCCTGAAACTTGGAAACTCAAATCTACCTGACGAATTTCGACATTTCCAAAAAGCGTAAGTTCATTTATTTTAACCCTGCGATGTGTATAAAAGTACCATCCTGCGCCGATTAGCGCCAAGATTACCAGAAGTATTAAAATCTTTTTCTTTTTATTCATAATTTGCCTCCGACAGATTTGTAGAGAGTTATGTAATTTATCATTCTTGAAGTTTTTGTTTGGGTTTGGTTTTGGGCGATGTTCAAAAGCCGCTGCTGCTCGTCCAGAATATCAATGTAAGAAACAATTCCCCGTGAATATTTTTTTTGCATATTCAAATAGTCGCGCTTTTGAAGAAGTAAGTATTTAATAGTGTTGTTGTCGATGTTTGTGTCGTGTTTAATTATGCAAAGCGCGTCGTTAACTTCTTTTACAGCGTTAAGATCTGTTTGTCTGTAATTCTCGAAAAGCTGCTCATAGCGTGCTTTTTCAATACGAAGCTTTGCGATTTTCTGGCCGCCTTTGAATATATCTTGAGTTGCGCCGGCAAGAATTGCGGCTAAAGACGACTGCCAGCTAAAAAACGTTCCGGGCGCAATAGTGTTGAAAACCCAAAGTCCTGTTATGTTGAATGTTGGCAAAAACTCCTTTCTTGCAACACGAACGTTAATCTTTGCTTCATCAAGGCGTTTTTCGGCCGCCATAACGTCTGGGCGCGAAAAGATTACATCTGATTTAATACTTTGCGGAATTTGGGATTTGTATTCAAATTTATCAAAGTCGCCGCGCTTCAAATCTTTTGTGCAATCCGGCGAAGCCCCTATAAGAACAGCGAGCTGCGTTAAAACTGTATCGCGATTTTTCTCCATTGTTTCGAGGTCATTTTTTGCTGTTTCGAGGGCTTTTTGGGAAACGTTAAGTTCGGTTGTGTCGATGACGCCGCTTTCAAATTTTTTCAAGGCGCGCGAAAGTTTTCCCTCTTCTGACTTTAGAATATCTTTTTGAAGCGCGATTAATTTATCATATTGCAAAAGGTTTATATAAGCGGTTCCCACATCACTTGCAAGAGAGATGTAAACAGCTTTTTCATCAAATTTTACAGCTTCATATTCTTTTTTAGCCGCATTGGTTTTGTCGCGGTTTTTCAAAAGAAAGTCCGGCTCATACTGTGCGTAAAACGGCAGTAAAAAAGCATTGGACTTAAGTGTGAAGTTATCAAGCTGCGGAACATGAATGCCTGCATAATTCGCTGCAACGCTTAAAGACGGAAGTTCTTTACCAAAAGAATTCTTTACATTCTGACGGTACTCTTCGACGGTATAAGAAGCTTTTCTTGCATCATGGTTGTTTTTTATTGCTTCACAAATATAATAAATCAAATATTCGTCTTCAAAGTTTTCCCAAAAACTCATGTTGATGTATTCTGTTTTTTCTTTCAAATCAAGCGGATCAACTTTCTTTCTTTTGAAAGAAAAGGCCGTTGCTGACGAATTTACAAAGAAAACAAGCGTTACAAAAAGTGCGAGAAATTTTTTCATAATTCAGCCTCAATATTTTTGTCCAAATTTGAACGGATTTTTTTCATAACGGATTTGACGGTTTCAATCTCTTGCGGCGAAATACCCTCAAAAGCCGCATCGTGAAGCGCTATTGCATAAGGAAAAAATTTTTCAACAAGATTAAGACCTTTATCAGTTATTTGAATCCGTTTTACGGCGCGATTGTCTTTTGTGTCAAGCGTGCAGTTTATCAAGCCTTTAGAAGCCAAGCTGTCTATCATGCGACTTAAATTTGACTTGTCTTTGTATAGAATTTCAGCTAGTTCTTGCTGCGTGAGGTTGTTCAGATGGGATAGAGCTTTTAAAATTATAAATTGGTCAATTGAAGCTCCTGCATTTTTTGCTTTACAGAGCGCAGCGGCCTTGGCGCGGTATTTGTAAGTTGTAAGTGCTATATGCGGAATAATGTAGTTATTTAAAAATTTAATTTTTTCAATTTCTAATTCCATAATTACCTCAGTTGTTATGTAAATCGGTTGTCATTACAACTAATTTTTAATTACATATTAAACCCTAAAAAACATTCTGTCAATGGGTAAAATTTTTTGGAATTATTCTGCGTATTTTCTTGTCATGATGATATTACCATTTTCATCATAACCATTGCTATTAATCCAGTGGGCTATTAATTTTCCCTCAGGTGTGTAAATGAAAGTTTCGCCTTTTGAAACTCTCAAGCCCATATTTATAAGTTTTCCGTTTGTGTTGTACTTGTAGGACTTGTAGGGGTAATCCAGTCCGTCTTTTTCTTCGGCATAAAGAAGGTTTCCACTCTTTGAGTAATACCAGACGTGGAATTTGTCTTGGTGGAGCATAACCGCGTAAGTTCCGTCTGAAAACATTGCAAGTGTGCGATCTTTCAATTCAGCATGGCCTTTGAGAAGATAGTTCATGTTTTCGCTGAAATTTTCGTCGCGCAGATGTTTTGAAATTAATTGAGCGGAAAGTTTTTGAGGTTTATTTTGCAAAAGTTCTTCCCGCGCTGAAGCAACGTTATATCCAATTCCACCCGTCAGTGTTGTTTGCGCGCTGACCGGCAGCGTTAAAAGTGCAAGAAGAATTATTGTAATTAAAACATTCATACTCTTACTTTAATGATTAGCGAGGAGTTTGTCAAATAAAAACTTAACCCTTTACAGAAATCATTTTGTAAGGTTCCGGCTGAATAGCGCGGGCATATTTTACTTTTGGCGGGCCAAAAAGCATTGCATACTGTGGCTTGTAATTTTGCGGAATTTCTAGCGGCTTGCAGAATTCAGGAAAGAAATCCAAACATCCGTAAGCAAGCCCGCACCAGCATGTTGCAACACCGAGACATTGTGCGTAAAGTTCAAAATAACTCAAAGCAATCATCGGATCAACCGCCGCACAAGGCGCATCTTTCGGCGATGAAACAACAACCATGTGTGGTGCCCCGCGAAAGATTACATCTTCGCCGTTAAGTATGGCGTTTTTGTATCTTGAAAATTTTTCAGTTATATCCTTGTTCTCGCCGTTTGAAACTGTTTCAATAATTTTCTTATTTACATTTTCGCGATATTCATCCATAACTTTCACATCATCAATGAATGAAAACAAAAGCCCGTGGTTGTTTACGCCTGTCGGAACATAGTTTAACATGTTTTTTAATTTGTTTAAGGTATCTTTGTCGAGGTTTTTGTTTTCGTAATGCCTGAAACTGCGCCTTGATTGTATAAGATTAAACAAATCATCAGGGTGTATTGAATTTTTAATAGGCGCAGAGTTTTCCGGATTTTTATTGAGAATTGAAAGTGCTCCGGTCGGGCAGATTGCAAGGCAGTGCTGGCATTTGATACACCGTTCTTCGCCGCCGGGGGCGAATTGCGGAAACTTTTCGCTGTCAAATTCAAGGCATTTTGCCATGCAGTCGTTTAAGCAGAGTCCGCAGTGAATACATTTTTCTTTATCAATCGTAAGGTTTTTATCACACATAATTTTCTCCTTTTTCTAAATGGGCGTTGGGATTTTAAATCCCGTTGATTGCTTTCAAAAAATCAAGCCCGTATTTTTCTAACTTTCTTTCTCCGATTCCTGTAATTTCTCTTAATTCATCGTAAGTTTTTGGTTTGAGGCAAACCATTTCCATCAAAGTTTTGTCGTGGAAAATAACGTATGGCGGAAGGTTTTCGCGTTTTGCAAAAATCATCCTCAAGTCTTTTAAGCGTTTGAAAAGCTCCATGTCTTCATCTGCTGTAAGTCCGAATTTTTCTTTAAACTTATTTTTCTTAACTTTTTCTTTTGGCTGAAGAATGTACTTACGAAGTTCAATTTTTTCAAGACCTTTCAAAACGTCAGTGGCTTTAGCTGTAAGCTTTAATGATTGATAATGGACTTCCATATCAATGTAGCCGCGTATGATAAGCTGTCTTATAACCGCACGCCACTGGGCTTCTGTAGTATCTTTCCCTATGCCGAAAGTCGAGAGTTTGTTATGGCGGAATTTAAGAATTTTGTCGTCTTCTTTGCCGAGAAGAATGTTCACGATGTGCCCGGCGCCGAAACCATATGTCGAAGTATTTGCTCGGTAAATACAGGAGAGAACCTTTTGGCAATCAACGGTTGCGTCGTATGTAACCGGCGGGTTCAGGCAGTTGTCGCAGTTGCCGCAATTCCCTTCGCGCTTCTCGCTGAAATATTCAAGCAAAACTTTTCGCCGGCATTCTGTTGATTCTACATATGCGATTAAGGCGTTTAATTTAATTCTTTCAATTCGTTTTTGTTCTTCGGGCGCGGTTGATTGGTTGATGAAGCTTTGAAGCTGAACGATGTCTCGCAGGCCGTAAACCATCCACGCATCAGATGCCAAGCCGTCGCGGCCTGCGCGGCCTGTTTCCTGATAGTAGCTTTCCACGCTTTTGGGCAAATCCATGTGTGCAACAAATCTTACGTCGGGCTTGTCGATGCACATTCCGAAAGCTATTGTTGCTGTCAT
>USGC01000030.1 GCA_900554095.1 uncultured bacterium | reverse complement strand
ACAATATGGCTGGTTACGCTCCAAACGGTTCTGGACAAAGGCAACAATGCAGATTGGTTTAATGCGCCTTGGATTTGCTGGACTTCAGCGGTTTCTCTTGTTGCGTGCGTGCTGTTTTTCCACTCGCAGCTTACGAACAAAGATTCTTTAATTGATTTAAGCGTGTTTAAAGACAGAAACTTTTCGGCCGGAACAATTGTACAGGTGGTAATTCAGGCGGTATTGTACGCTTCGCTGGCAATTCTGCCGCAGTTTTTGCAAAGTATGCTTGGTTACACCGCGTTTTTAAGCGGATTTTCAATGATGCCGCGCGGCTTTGGAAGTATGACCGCAATGCTTTTGACAGCATCTCTTTCAAACAAAGTAGACGACAGAATTCTTGTAATTATCGGTTTAAGCCTTCTTGGCGGAGCAAGCTTGACGTTCGGCTCATTGAACCTGCAAATATCAAGCATGAACATTGCGATACCAAACTTTATAATGGGTATTGGCATGGGCTTGTCAATGGTTCCTATAATGAATCTGTCGGTCGAAACTCTTAAAAACAGCCAAATGACAAACGCAACCGGTATCCAAAACCTTTTAAAAAACATAGGTTCCGCAATCGGAACATCGCTTGTTGCAACAATGCTTACGCGTTTTGCACAAATCCACCAGTACATGCTCGTAGGAAAAATGCATGAATTAAATCCGGCATTTATAGAAAGGGTTCAATCTACAGCCGGCGCGCTTGTTCAGTATACGGAAATGACCGTTGCACAATATATGGCGCAGTATTCAATGTACGGACAACTTGTAAAACAATCTACCCTTTGGGCATTCATTGATTCATTCAGAATTTTCGGGCTGCTGTGCTTTGTAACAATTCCGCTTCTATTCTTAATCAAGAAAACTAAGAAGTCTATTTAACAATACCTTCTGTTTCGTTATACATAATCATGTAAAAATCCGGGCTTGTCATGTTCGGATTTTTCTTCATGAATTTTTCCACATCAAACTTTTGAAGATATTTGTCTAATTTTTGAACGACTTTTTCGCGGCAGCTGTTTTCTTCTTTAAGCTTTGAAATGTAGGAGTTGACCATAGATTTAACATCGTCTTGCGTCAAAATCGGCAGCCCGCCAAGACGAACTTCATCCGGTTCATCTTCTTCAAGGTATTTTTTTAATTCTTTTTTAGGATCTTGTTTTTGTCTTTTGCCGTTGCTGTCGGACGATGTGGAGGATGATACAGAACGGTTAAAAGGGTTATTAACTGAATTAAACATATAATGTCTCCGATTTATTTTACATGTAAATCGGCATTATTACTTTGAAACTTTAATAGACCATCTTTGAAATCCAAAATGACTTTGTCGCCTTTTTGAAATTCGTGTTCCAAGATTTTCATGGAAAGCGGGATTTCAACGGCCTGGCGGATTACACGGCGAAGAGGCCTTGCCCCGTACAGCGGCTCGTAACCCTCATCAGCCAAATACTTTTTCGCCTCATCGGTAATTGTAAGTTCAATATTCTGCTCCAAAAGTCGGGTTTTTAAAGAATTGGTTTGAATATCAACGATTTGTGCAAGTTCATCCTTTGTAAGCGCTTTAAACACAATAATTTCATCTATACGGTTGAGAAATTCCGGTTTAAACTTTTCTTTTAAAGCCCTGTCGACTTTTTCGCGCTTTTCTTCAGCGGAAAGGTTTTCGTCAAGAATGGCGTCGCTTGCAAGATTGCTTGTCATAATTAAAACAGTATTTTTGAAATCAACAAGCCGGCCTTGTCCGTCCGTAAGCCTTCCGTCATCGAACATCTGAAGCATTATATTGAAAACATCAGGGTGAGCTTTTTCGACTTCATCAAAAAGCACAACTGAATAAGGTTTGCGCCTGACGGCTTCCGTAAGCTGCCCGCCTTCCTCGTAGCCGACGTAACCTGCGGTTGCACCGGTTAACCTCGAAATACTGTGTTTTTCCATGAATTCTGACATGTCAATTCGTATCAGCGAATCCTCGTCATTAAAAAGAATTGAAGCTAAAGTTTTGCCAAGTTCTGTTTTTCCCACACCGGTCGGGCCTAAGAAAAGAAATGTTCCTATAGGGCGTTTGGGGTCTTTCAAGCCTGAACGCGCAAGACGAATTGCGTTTGAAATCTTGGTAACAGCTTCATCCTGACCGATTATGCGGTTGTGCATTGCCTTTTCCATACCAATAAGCTTTTCTGTTTCATCTTCCTGAAGCCTGTTTATCGGAATTCCCGTCCACTTCGCAACAATCGCTGCAATGTCGTCCCCGTCAATTTCCTGTTTTAAAAGACATTTTTTGCCCGCTTGAGCATGAAGCGACTTTAACTTCTTCTCCATCTCAAGCATTTGACCGTATTTAACCTCCAATGAAGCGGTCATTGACGGATTTTTCTTGTTCATTTCGATTTGGGTTTTAAGCTTTTCGATATTGCGCTTGACAGCGGCAGAGGAGTCGATAACTTTCTTTTCTTTAAGCCATTGCTCTTTAAGTTTTTCGATTTTTGCGTTTAAGTCATCTATTTTTTTGGTAAATTTTTCTATTTTTTTGGAAACTTCGGGGTTATTTTCGTTTTCGAGGGCTTTTTTGTTCATTTCAAGCCGGATTTTTTCGCGGATAAATATGTCAATTTCTTCGGGCATTGTGTCGATTTCAATACGCAGGGCGGAGGCAGCCTCATCGATTAAGTCGATAGCTTTGTCCGGGAGGCAGCGGTCTGCGATGTATCTGTTTGAAAGGTTGACAGCAGCGGTAATTGCGCTGTCAGTAATCTTTACGCAATGGAACCCTTCATACTTATCTTTCAGGCCGCGAAGAATGCTTATTGAGGTTTCGACGGAAGGCTCGCCGGCAATTACCGGTTGAAAACGGCGTTCAAGGGCTTTGTCTTTTTCGATGTACTTTCGGTATTCGTCGGTAGTTGTTGCGCCTATAACACGGATTGAACCCCGCGCAAGCATTGGTTTGAGAAGATTTCCGGCATCTGCTGAGCCATCGCCTGAACCCGTTCCCATCAGCGTATGAATTTCATCTATAAAAAGCATTAAATCATCGGAATTTTCCTCAATAGCTTGAAGAACTTTTTTAAACCGTTCCTCAAACTGGCCGCGGTACGACGCGCCCGCAAGCATTGCGCCCAAATCAAGCGCAAGAATTCTGTCGTTTTTAAGGCTTTCCGGAACATCGCCCGATACTATTCTCTGTGCCAAACCTTCTATAATAGCGGTTTTACCCACGCCGGGCTCGCCGATAATTACGGGATTATTTTTTGAACGGCGGTTTAGAATTTGTATTGTACGGCGAATTTCGTCATCACGGCCGATTACAGGATCAAGACCGTTTTCCTTTGCAATTTGTGTCAAATCCGTTGTGTATTTCGCTAAAGCCTCATCCGGTGTTTCGCCTGTGTTGTTTTCTGTGCTTCCTTCGTTTGTTTTAATATATTTATCAGCGCCGTGCTTTTTGGTTTCGTTGCCGTTCTCGTCAATTGTCAGGATGTTTTTGACTTCTTTAAGCATCTTATCGTAAAGAACGGTTTTGTTCAGGCTGTAGTGAACCCAGAACATATCAAGCGTCGGATCGGAAATCTTAAAAAGCGCTAGAAATAAATGTTCTATATCAACTTCTTCGTCTGATAACGCTTCGGCTTCTTCTTCAGCCATTTTCAAAAGCTTGCTCGTACCGGACGAAATTTTCACAGGCTCAAACTCACCGCGCGGAAAGTATGGTTTTTTAACGATATATTCATTGAATTTTCTTTTTACATAACCGTTTCCGATACCGATACGCTCAAGAAGGATTACCGGTAAATCGTTCTCGTCAAGAAACAGTGCAAGCATTATATGTGCCGGCTCAAGTTCGCGGTAATTACGTGAAAGAACAAACGATTTGCCTGATTTAATTATTGCCTGTACGTGTTCTGTTAATAGCATAAGTTTATTATATAAATAACCGACGGTTTGCCAATCATATGAACGTGTGAGATTTATTCATAGAATTTTATATAAAAATTCTTTTTTTCATAAATATCTCTGCAAACTTGGACCAGGTTTTCGCCGTCTTTGGAGCGGATTTTGAAGTCGCCCTTGTCTTGTTTAAGAGTAAGGTAAAGCTCGTAAGAATCTATGACATCTTTGCCGTCGTAATCCTTTTTATAAACACCCTCAACATTACACAGCATAACTTCATCCATAGAAAATTCAGATTTTTCACTAATCTTTTTCAGTCCGTTAATATTGAAAATTTCGCACATTGAACCCTTGCAGGTAATTACTTTTTGCACATGGTTCTGTTTTGAAATCAAGATTGACGTTGCAATACAAACCAGCACTATTAATATAATTACGATTGATAATATAATTTTTTTAGCCAAAGTCATTATTTAATCCCCCATTGTTCTTGTAATTTTTTCAACTTACCTGTTCTGGCAAGCTCTTGTAAAAAGAAGTTTGTGTGTTCGCGAAGTTTTTCAGACTCTTTGCCTTTGCGAAAAGCCACGGCGTATGGCTCTTTTGAATATCTTCCCTGCAAAATCTTGACGGATTTGTCATTCGCCGTAAGGCCGTACAGTATAGAATCATCTGAAATTAACCCATCTGCATCACCGGATTTTAAAGCTTTAATAGCCTCGTCATACGTTTTGTAACCTATAACCGCGGCTTCCGGAAGCGCTCGTCGCACGCCCATTTCGCCGGTTGAGCCGTAAACTATTATAACCCTTTTGCCGTTAAGCTCTTTCAGCGTTGTAATGTCGCTCCCTTGATTAACCAGGACAGCCTGCCCGGCTATAAAGTAGGGAGATGAAAAGTCCATAAGAATTTTTCTGTTTTCGGTAACCGAAACCGCCGCAACCAATACGTCAACTTTACCCGAGTTAAGCATGGAAATTCTGTTTTGGGCGGTAACAGGCACAAATTCAACGGCTGATGAGGAGTTAAAAATAGATTTAGCAAGCTTTTCAGCAAGTTCAACGTCATATCCTTGGTATTTGCCGCTGCTGTCTAAAAACCCGAAAGGTTTGGCGTCCACTCGAACGCCGACAATTAGTTTTCCACGCTCAAGTATTGTATTTAAGTTATCAGTTTTTTCATTTTTGGCCGTGCACGCGCACAAAATAAGGCACATAAAAAGAAATATCGGTAATAATTTTTTCAGCATAAAGAAATGATAACGAAGGATTAAAGAAAAGTCAACGGGTTAAGCACAAAACCGCAGGAAGCCCCTCCCTCACGTTTCTTAACGAGCAGCGCGAGTTTAGAAATTCGGGTAAGGGGCGGGCGACGCCTTTTCACACGTCCCGTAATAATGTGCAACACCTTCTTTATCTTTATAAACATTTTCGGATTACCCACTCAAATAACCGGTTTTGGCAATGTCTCTCACGTCGAATAAGATACATAATCAGTTATAAGTTTGTTTTTTAAAGAAACTTTTAGGGTTTTTCTAAGCAAAAACTCTCAAACACAAGGAGGTAAAAATGACTATTAAAAAACTTACTGTGGCAGCTGCAATTGCCGTTGGAATAGCAACGTGTTCCTTGAATCAAGCAATGGCGGCTTGCCCGTGTGAACAACCAATGCCGACCGTTACCGGCCCCGCTTGTCCGTGTGAGGAAGCTTTACCGGTCGTTACCGGCCCCGCTTGCCCGTGCCAAACCCCGGCCCCAAAATGCAACAAGTGCGAAAAAGCACTCCCTGATTGCGAATGCCAAAAACCGGCACCTTGCGACCCGTGTGAAAAGAAAAAATCAGACTGCGGTTGCAATGACGAAATTAGCTGCGACAAACCGGCTGAACCCGCTTGCGCTGTATGTCCGGGCACTGGCAAACCCGACAGACAAGATATGAAACAAGTTTACGGTTACCCAAACGCTATTTACGGTACTAACAACTACGTTGGTCAACCCGCGAACTCTATCTTCTCTACAGATACTGCCTATCTCGGAACACCTGGTATGCTTTCTTCTACAGTAAACGGTGTTGCTGTTTCTTCTCAAGGCCAAGTTACAGGTGCAGCTTCTCAACTGCCTTGCTTAAACGAAGCCCCAACCCGCCACAACGGTATTCCTATCGAAAGAAATGAAAAAATCATGGACGGCAACAACTGTCCGATTGATTTCCAATCTTCTAACTCTCTTGATGCCGTTAGAAAATCTTTGGTTCCCTACGAAATAAAGGGGGAAAGCTGCACCGGTGCTGCAAGCCCGCTTTCCAGCAATTCTTGTATGTTCCCGGACGTTCCGAATAGCCACTGGGCAGCGTGCGATATTGACAAATTAGCTATCAACGACGTCGTTGTAGGCTATCCTGACGGCTTATTTAAGCCTAATAGAAATATTTCCCGTGCTGAATTCGCGACTATCTTAGTCAAAGGTTTCAACCTTGACAACTGCGGTTTAACTCGTGAAAACTTATTTAAAGATGTTCCAGCAAACAACTGGGCCAACGCTGCTATTGCCAAGGCCGTTGATGAAAACCTTCTTGCAGGTTACCCTAACGGAAAGTTCGAACCTAATCACCCTGTAACCCGCGCTGAAGCCTTAACAACAATCGCTAAAGGCATGACTTGCGATATGGACCAATGCAAAGCTGATGAAATCTTAAGCAAGTACGCTGACGGTAACACTGTTCCTAATTGGGCTAAAATTCCGGTTGCAAAATCTCTTATGAACGGCGCACTTAAAGACAGCCCTAACCCGAACATGATTATGCCTAACCGCGAAGCTACCCGTGCTGATGTATCTTCAATGATGCAAACAGTACGTGTTGCACTCGGTTACGACACTAACCCAAAAACTGCCAACAACATTTGCCCTGCTTGTCCTGTAGACAAAAAAGCTTTTGTTGAACAAGAAGAAATCGTTAAAATTCCGACTTTGAAATTAGCGATGATAGACCAAATTACAGCGAAATCTTCTCACGTGGGCCAATACTTCAGAGCTAACACGTTAGAAGACGTAACTATCAACGGCGTAACTTATCCTTGCGGTTCAACCGTAACAGGTCAAGTTGTTGAAGTTATCAGACCTTCAGGTTGTAACAAAGGCGCTTTGAAATTGTCATTCACATCAATCAAAAACGGCGATTGCAAAGCTAACTTGCCAAAACAAATCTTGCAAGCACAAGTTAACAAATCAAAACAAGTTAACCCTGTAGCAAGACTTGTCGAAGCACCTTTCACATTGGCAGGTTCACTTGTTGGTATAACAGGCCGTACAGTCGGCGGTGTTGTTACTAACTTAGGTAACGCAGTTGAAAACGTTTCAAACGACGCAGGTTACATGCTCGGCCACGTATTCCAAGGCCAATTCGGTGCTGCTGCACGTAACTTAGGCGACGGTATTTGGGAAACAGTTAAAGCTCCGATTGACGTAACAAGAACAGCATTGTCCGGTACAATGGGGTTATTCCAAACTACAGGCGACGAATTTGCTTACCTTGTTGACCCGCGCGGATACAAAATCTCCGCTGTTAATCCAAGAGAACACGTTACTATTGCATTCGGATGTTCAGAGTAATTATCGACTCTGCCGAACAGTAATTTAATTATTCGTCTGCCGAGAAGACCGATTAAATTTAATCGGTCTTCTTCTTTTTTAAATTACTCTATTCCTTATTATTCCAGGTAAGGCGCTTTTCTTTAAAGTGTTGTAAGTTTTACTTATGAATATTTTAAGAATTAAAAGGATTTACGAAAACGCAGAAAAAAGCGACGGTATCAGAATTTTAGTTGACCGATTGTGGCCGCGCGGAGTTTCTAAAGAAGCGGCTCACCTTGATTACTGGTGGAAAGACATTGCGCCAAGTACTGATTTACGCGAGTGGTTCGGACATAAAGCAGAAAACTTTAAAGAGTTTTCTATAAAATACAGACAGGAACTTAAATCGCAAAAAGAAAAATTATTGGAAATTAAAGAAATGCTTAAACATCACAATGTTACTTTAATATACGCTGCAAAAGATCCAAAAATTAACCACGCTATAGTATTAAAAAGTGTTATTGAAAAGCTTTAATTAATTAAATAACCCGCCTTTCGGCGGGAATTTGTTTATACCAGAAAGCCGGCTTCATAAGCTTGTTTTGGCAAATCGGTTTGATTAACTTCGCCTTTTTGCCAAACACCTGTCCCGTAAATTACGCCCTTTTCTCGCGCTCCGGAAAGACATGCCAGAAATCCGCGAAATTCTTCCACCGTCCGCTCTAAATTTGCTTTGTTATCGTCAGCGGCGGTCAGAATATAATAAAATTCTTTATTCGTAATTTTTGTATACATTGCGCAACACCTGTCAATTAAGGTTTTCATCTGTGCGCACATTGTGTAAAAGTAAACCGGTGTGGCAAACACGATTACATCTGCATCTATCATTTTTAATAGAATTTCGTTCATGTCATCACTCTGAGAGCACGCGCTGTAACCGTTTGAATTACATAATCCGCAGCCTGTACAGTAATTTATTTTTTTGTTTTTCAAAGAAATTTTTTCAATATGATTTTTTGCTTCTTGCGCGCCTTTGGCAAAGCTATCGCACAAAATATCAGAGTTTCCGCCAATTCTTGGGCTTGATGAAATTATCAAAACTTTTTTATCCATTGTTAATTTTCCTTTCCGTTGTATTGTTCATCGTTTACTGGTTCAAGCCATTCTGTCGTATTATTCGGCAGGTTGGTTTCTATTGAAATATGCGAAAACCATTTATCCGGCGCTGCACCGTGCCAGTGAATTACATCCGGCGGAATTCTAACGGTATCGCCTTTTTTAATAATCCGAATTTTGCCGCTTTTTTCGCAATAGCGCCCTTCGCCTGATGTAACAAGCAGGATTTGTCCGCCGCTGTGCTTGTGCCAATTTGTTCTCGCACCAGGCTCGAACGTTACGTTTGCGATTGAGGAATTCCATATTTCATCGTTTTCGCTCAGCCTGTATAAATACGTTGTGCCTGTGAAAAATTTGTTGTAAGGGTTAATTTCCCCTTGCTCAAAAGGTTGTTCAAGAGTTTTTGCGTCTGTCATGCTACCTCCAATTAGTAAAACTGCTAAAGTAAGGGTTAGAAACGTTTTTCGCATTATTTTAAGCCTCATTTAATCTATTACTTTATCAGTTTACAACCTGATAGCAACTATCAGTCAAGAGGGTTTGTTAAAAATTGTTGTGATATATTAATTCTATGAAGTACAAAGGCTCAGTGTTTAAAAACTCAAAACTTAATCCGCAAAAAGCTTTTGACTATGGTTTTGTCAAAAAAGGAAACAGCTTCTTTTATGAAACAAAACTTATGGATGGTGAGTTTGTCTTAAATTTAAGAGTTTCAAAAGGCGCGGAAATTGATTACAATGTCATCGAAATTGCAAGCGGTGAGGAATATGAGCTTATTCACGCTGTTAACGCGCAAGGAAAATTCGTCGGCAGAATGAAAGAAGAATTTGAGAGTGTTCTTGCAGAAATCAAATCCAAATGCTTTGATTTAGACGTGTTCAAGAGCGAATATGCCCGCAAGATTATTGAATATATTAATAAAAAATATTCTGATAAAGCAGAGTATTTGTGGGAAAAGTTTCCAAACAACGCGATTTTCAGAAAGCCTGAAAGCCAAAAATGGTATGCCGCAATATTAACTGTTAAGAAAAAATCCATAGGACTTGAAGAGGACGGCGAAATCGAAGTTATAGATTTGAAAGCAGAGCCGGAAAGGATTAAAACAATAGTCGACGGCACAAAATATCTTCCCGGATTTCACATGAACAAAAAACACTGGTTTACAATAAAGCTAGACAAAACAGTACCAATAAGCGAAATCTGCTGCCTTATAGACGAAAGCCGCGAAATTGTATAAAAGCCGATGGTGAGGCTCGAACTCATGACCTGCTCATTACGAATGAGCTGCTCTACCAACTGAGCTACATCGGCTTTTTTTTAAATTTATTCGCTTTCTTCCACAACTTCTGTAATTAAGTTTCCGTAGCTGTCAAAGTGGCCTCCGGATTCTTCGATTATATAACGCATTTCCGGCTTGTTTGCTATTGCTTTTTTTGCTAACTCTAGGGCTTTATCAAAATCTTTGTATTCACCGATTAATGTTCTTGTGAATTCTGAATGATTTTTCTCTGTGTATACGTGAAACATATCAATCTCCTTTTTAATTTTTGTAATCCAACGGCACGATTTTGTCAAGTGTTTTTTACACTATAGACAACTTCGCCCGGTGTGTGGTAAAACTAAATTATGAAGGAAATCTTAATTGACGCATTCAAAGACAGCATTGCTCTTGTGCCTTTTTTATTTTTAATCTTTTTAATCTTAGAAGTTTTTGAGAAATACTTTTCTGATAAAATCTTTAAAATCACAAGGTTTTGCACCAAATCCGGCCCACTGCTCGGAAGTATTGCCGCAGCAATTCCGCAATGCTGGCTTTCTGTAATTGCCGCGACTTTGTATGTGAAAAAATACATTACAAAAGGCACGTTGATTGCGATTTTCATATCAACATCAGATGAAGCAGTGCCGGTTCTTCTTGCAAATCCAGACAAAGTTTCAGTTGTTTTGCCGCTTGTAATTACAAAGATTATAATCGGAATTTGCGCGGGATATTTAATTGACTTTGTATCAAAAGAGCCGCTTAAACATGATTGCGCCGAATTTGAAATAGAAGAAAAAGGCTGCTGCCATCACGAAATTTCAACCCATGATAAAAAACTTTTGCTTATACACCCGCTTAAGCATACATTAAATATTTTTGTATTCATCTTCTTCGTAACGTTGTTCTTAAACTTTCTTGTTGCAAAAGCCGGCGATAATTTAAGCGCAATATTTTTGCAAAACTCAATATTGCAGCCCTTGGCCGCATCAGTAATCGGGTTAATTCCAAACTGCGCAATATCAGTTCTGATAACCATGCTTTACATCAAAGGTGTAATAAGTTTTGGTTCTGTAATTGCCGGACTTTCAGCAGGTGCAGGTCTTGGATTAATTGTTCTTTTCAAAAAAAATTCAAATCTCAAAGACACTTTAAATATAATTTTTATACTCATAGCAATCAGCACAATCTGCGGTATAGCTATGAATTTACTTAATTTATGAAGAAATATTAACAGACTTATTATCCTCTTTTTTCAACACATTTGAAGCATGATAATCCTTTAAATTAATTTTACATATGATATGTAATCTTGACATTAAAGACAACTTGTTTTATGATTACATACAGGATGTAATAAAAAGGATAACTCATGTTTGACTCAATTAATTTAATAAAAAATGAATTACAAAATGTTATTGATATTTTTTGCCAGCAGCTATTCAGAAAAAATAGTACAAATTTACATTTGACTGTAATTGATATTTTTTCTGAAATAAAAAAATTTCTCTTAACACCGCAAGAGCATACTTACGAAAACTTTATTGATGAAATTAAAAATAAAAATTATTTATCTCTTATTTTTCCAAATAAGGATGAAGTTTATCATGACAAAAACTTTTATTTATTATTTAATACTTTCAGAAAATATTATGAAACGGACATAGACATTTATTCATTTAATTTTACAGCGGTGTTGGCGTTATTAAATATTATAAGAAAGCGGCATTTTTTTGGAACTCCTGAAAGAGTTCTGCCAATTTACATAGATATTGATGAAAACTCTTATTATAATAAAATCCTTTTTCCGCATTTGAAAACAGGAGCATCATTGTTTTATTTGATAAATACGTTATCTAAAAACAAAAATAAACACCTTGATTTATTTTCAAGAATCTTCACCGGTTACACTTTGGACTATAATAAAGAATTTATAGATAAACTTTCTCTTTTTATATACGACGAAAAAGCAAACATTAAGGGCCAAAAGTTTTTCCAAGAATGCTTTTGCGAAAAATATTCACATGCTTTTTGCAATTCAGAGTTTGGGTTGCGAGCCGATGACGATAAACTTTATGACGATTTTGAAATAGTCAAAATGGGGCCTAAAAATAAAAAAAATATTCCACTTGAAGCCTTATACATAGAAAAAACCTACAATGCACTTGAAGAAAACGGAACATTAGTTATAATTTTGCCCAACGGAATACTGGAAAATAAAATCTACAAATACATAAGAAAATGGATTATCGAAAAATTTGAGATTGTTGAGATTGATTCATTGTACATTGGGGCTTTTCAGCCATACACAAACCTTAAAAGCTGTATTTTAAAACTAAGAAAAAAAACCGTTATTCCCAACAATTACAAAATAAAACTTGTTATCTACCAAAACGAAGATGAAATTAAAAATCGTACAGGCGAAACTTTGGAAATTCAAAATAGTTCATTGAATATAGACAACTTCACACCTGAGTACTACAAACGCAAAAGCTCTCCATATATTGAGTTTATCGAAAACACAAACACAAAATTGCTGCATGAAGTTGTTTATGCAGATAAATTCAAGGCAGACATCCTGAAAGACATGACTGCGACTATAAGATATATTGAAATCTCCTCAGTTGAACCGACCACAGGAACTATTCAAGATGCAAAGGTTATGTGTGTAAAAAACGCCCCCAAAAGAGCATATTACCAAGTACGTACAGGTGATGTTATAACAACAGTAGCAAGCGGAGTTATCGGCACAAAATCACACTCCTCAGCAGTAATTACAGAAGAATTCGACGGCTGCATCGTTTCTAACGGTTTTCGTGTACTCCGCTGCGATTACAACGTAAATCCATATTATTTATGGTTTTACTTACGCTCTAATTTTTTCTTAGAACAAGTTCGCCAGCACGCAGCAGGGAGTACAATTGCTACAATTAATGAAAAAGATTTAATGAATATCAAAATTATCCTCCCTAGCATTCTTGTTCAAGAAAAAATCGCAGATTTAGTAAAGTTAAACATAAAAAAATTAAAAGAGGCTCAAGACTTTTTAATTAAAAACGAAAACGTTTTTGAAAATTTGACAGAAAGGAGGCCGGACTATGACATTGAAATTTAATAATTTAATATCAATTATAGTCATATTTGTCATTGTTCTTCTGCTGGTATTGTAAAGAGGTTTAAAAGCCTCTTTTTAATTGCGGGGTTGCCATTAATCTGTTATTTGTATAATATTAAGCTATGCATATTGCTTTGAAAAATTCTCCTGAAAATGTATTAAATAAAGTTTTCGGCTATAAAAGTTTCCGCGGTAATCAAAAAGCTGTTATTGATAACGTTCTAAACGGCAGGGACACCTTTGTTCTGATGCCAACTGGTGGCGGAAAATCTCTCTGTTACCAAATTCCGGCGCTGTGCCTTGAAGGTATGACTGTTGTTGTGTCGCCTTTAATTGCTTTAATGCAGGACCAGGTTTACACACTCAAAGAGCTCGGCGTAAAGGCGGAATTCCTCAACTCTACGCTTTCTGAAAAAGAAAGTCTTGATGTTATCAAAAGAATTATTTCACATGATATTGACTTGCTGTACGTTTCGCCCGAACGCCTCAATATGGAAGGCTTTCAGGATATTCTAAAGCAAGTGCGTATTCCGCTTTTTGCAATTGATGAAGCCCACTGTGTTTCGCAATGGGGTCACGATTTTCGGCCTGAATACACAAAATTTTATATGTTGAAAGAACTTTTCCCCGAAATCCCCCGGATTGCCCTCACAGCGACGGCTGATGAGGCTACGCGCGACGATATTATCAAAAATCTTCACATGGATGGATGTAAAGTTTTTATTTCGAGTTTTGACCGCCCTAACATCCGCTATACCGTGCAAATCAAGGACAAAGAGCGAAAACAGCTCCTTGACTTCATAAAAACCGAACATCCCGACGATTCCGGAATCGTTTATTGCAATTCAATAAAGCGCGTGGAAGAAATCGCCGAATTTTTGCAAAAAGAGGGGTTCAATGTTCTGCCGTATCACGCAGGACTGGACAAAACCGTACGCGAAGCCAATCAGGACAGGTTTATAAAGGAAGATTCCGTCATAATGGTTGCCACGATTGCTTTCGGGATGGGCATAGATAAGCCCGATGTGCGTTTTGTTGCTCATCTTGACCTGCCGAAGTCGATGGAATCTTATTATCAGGAAACCG
>USGC01000029.1 GCA_900554095.1 uncultured bacterium | reverse complement strand
GGGGGGGGCTGTTACACAAATAGAGACTTTGTTTCAGAATTAGGAAATAAAGTTCAGTTTCCCTTTTCTCACAACTTTAGTAAAGAAATGCAATTTAAGAAAAAGTTTGCCTTTACTCTCGCGGAAGTTTTAATTACACTCGGCGTTATTGGAATAGTTGCCGCTTTAATGATACCACAACTCACCAAAAGACATAGAATTCTAACAACTGAAACGCGGCTTGCTAAATTCTATTCCGTTATGAATCAAGCGCTGAAAATGTCTATTGCTGAGCATGAAACAATTGAATTTACAACAGAACTACGAGAAAACGACAATAATGGTGAATATATTGCAGGCTGGTTCCGTGAAAACATTACAAAATACATTAAAACTATAACTGAAGATGGAAGCCATAGCACATATTATTATGCTGCATTCGCAGATGGAAGCGGTTTTAGAAGTTACATGAACTCAGGTACAACACTTTATATATTTTACTGTGTAAATTATTCTAAATGCGCAAGAGGGCAAAGCACAAACTATGATGGGATTAACGGCTTTCTATTTTCGCTGAAAAAAGGGGGAAATCCTTTAATAGCACCAGTATATTCAGGTTCCAATGAAATTTTCCTTAAGAATAACTGCAAAAATAACGGCAGTATTCTGCAACACGGATGTGCCGCTCTAATTAAGCATAATGGTTGGAAAATCCCTAAAGATTATCCGCTATATCACTTATTTTAAAATAATTAATTTTATATTAAAAAAGTAATCTCTATAGTTTTTTTGGGTTAAAATATCATAAGTAGAAGTAAGATAAAGGGAAAAATTATGTGGGATTATTCTGATAAAGTAATGGATCACTACAGAAATCCGAGAAATGTCGGTAAAATTGACAATGCGGATGCCGTAGGTGAAGCAGGTTCTCTTGCGTGCGGTGATTCTTTAAAAATATATTTAAAAATAAAAGACGGAGTCGTAACTGACGCCAAGTTCCAAACTTTCGGCTGCGGCAGTGCAGTTGCAAGTTCAAGTATTTTGACAGAAATGATTATTGGTAAAACAGTCGAAGAAGTCAAAAAAATTACAAACAAAGATATTGCTGATGAACTTGGCGGGCTTCCTCCTGAAAAAATGCACTGCTCTGTTATGGGCTATGAGGCATTGGAAGACGCTCTTCAGGGATATGACGACATGACAGACCTTGATGAGCTGAGAAACGACGCATATGCTTTTGAAAAAAAAGAAAAAGTTGTCTGCACTTGTTTTAATATCACCGAAAACATAATTTGGGATGCGATTAAGCAAAACGGCTTGAAAACTGTCGATGAAATTACAAATTATACAAAAGCCGGCGGGGCTTGCGGCAAGTGTAAAGGATTGATTCAAGATATCTTAGACACCTATTATCACAAAGAGAAAAAAGAAGAAGAAAAACAAGCGGTTTTATCTCCAGCGCAAAAAATTCTCAAAATAAACAGTATTATTGAAAATCAAATATCGCCGGAACTTAGAAAAGACGGCGGCGACATCACTCTTGTCGATATTGAAGGAAATAATGTATTAGTAAAACTTCGCGGCAAATGTTCCGGATGCAAAAATTCACATCTGACTTTGAAAGCCTTTGTTGAAACGACTTTGAAAGAAACAGTCAGCCCGGATTTAGTCGTAATCGAGGTGGCATAATGGAAAATTTAATTTATTTAGATAACAATGCTACAACAAAAGTTGATGAGGCGGTTTTAGAAGAAATGCTGCCGTATTTCAAAAATGAATACGCAAATCCATCATCAATGTATGATTTTGCAAAACCGGCCGCTAACGCCATTAAAGAAGCGCGTGCCCGGATTAAAGATTTGTTCAACGCTGCAAACGAAAAAGAAATTATATTTACATCCTGCGGGTCTGAAAGTGCAAATACAGCAATCCGCGGTGTCTTAAATATGAACAAAAACAAACGCCATATTATTACTTCAAAAGTTGAACACGCGGCTGTTTTAAACTTGTACAAACAGCTTGAAAAAGAAGGTTACAAGGTTGATTATATCGGCGTAAATTCAAACGGAGAACTCGATCTTGCCGAGCTTGAAGAAGCTGTTAATCCTGATACTGCTCTTGTTTCAATTATGTATGCCAATAATGAAACCGGGGTTATATATCCGGTTGAAAAAATCTCGGAAATTATTAAATCTAAAAATAAAGAAACTAAATTCTTTGTTGATGCAGTTCAAGCAGCGGGTAAAATTCCGATTGATGTTCAAAACAGCGGTATTGATTTACTAGGGATTTCCGGACACAAATTCCATGCCCCAAAAGGCGTAGGTGCGCTTTACGTTAATTCAAAGACCTTAATTACACCATTGATTATCGGAGGCCACCAGGAACGCGGCAAACGCGCAGGCACAGAAAACGTACCTTACATCGCCGGAATAGGAAAAGCCGCCGAACTTGCTATAGATAATTTGAAATATGAAATAACTGAAGTTAAGCGCCTTCGCGACAAACTCGAAACAGGAATTTTGAAAAACGTCTTCAATGCCCGCTTAAATACAGCAATTACAAACCGGGTACCCAACACTACTAACATTGGGTTTGAATACATTGAAGGCGAACTTATCCTTCTTCATTTAAGTGATTTAGGTATTTGTGCAAGCTCAGGAAGCGCATGCACTTCAGGTTCTCTTGAGCCCAGCCATGTACTTCGGGCTATGAATGTTCCGTTCACAGCAATTCATGGAAGCATAAGGTTTTCACTCTCCAAGTTTACCACCGAAAAAGAAATCGATTACACGCTTGAAGTTTTACCCGGCATAATCGACAAAATTACGGGACTTTCACCTTATCAAGACGAACTTGCAGCACTTAAAAAACTTAAAAGCTAGATTATACTCCAAATTTGTTAACAAAAAGTAGTATGAGTTTTATAACATACTACTTTTTATTTAGGCTTTTATAAGAGTTTTTAACCTTTTCAAAATCACAATTCCGTAGAATAGTTTTCAATCATGCGCAGCCTTAGACTAAAGCTAAGGAGTTGTATTATGAAAAAAATTATTACAGCATTATCAATTACATTGTTTTTGGGGCTCAATAGCTTGGTGCTCGCAAGCCCATATACTACAACTATAAATAAAATTGAAAATTCTCTTTTTGGGTTTCAATATGATAATGAAAATGAAACTTCACGTATTGAACGAATAGAAAAATCAGTATACGGTCAAACATCTTCAAAATCTATAAATGAAAGGATTGCCAAATTAAAAAAAGACCTTTCTGTTGATCAGATGGGGCAGGAAATTAAGCCTGTCGAAGACACTTTCGCGGACGCTGAGGACAGTTATATAGAAGAAGAGCCTGTTGCAGCTTCTAACGTAACTTATCCTGCTGTTGACGAATTGGAAGAAATGGTATTCAATCAGACTTTTCCAAAAGCTGATATCAGAGCAAGGCTTTCAAAACTTGAACAGAAAACTTTTGGAAAAGAGTACAACGACGATCTTGCAACACGCACTGACAGATTAAAAGCCGAAATTAAGCCGCAATCTTTGATGGATAACCAAATAGCTCAATCTTCAAATGAATTTTACGATGATGATGTTGCACCTCTTGGCGCTGATTATCATTTAAACAGATACCAATCGCCAAATACTTTTGATTATGAAGCTTTCAACGCAAGACAAAGAATGATGAGAGAGGCATTCAACAACGATCGCATAGCTCAAACTCCTAAAAAAGTTAACCTTTCAACAGTAGAAAAAAGTGTACTCAAAAAATCATACAATAATGAAACCGATGAACACAGATTAAGCAGACTTGAAAGCGCAATGTTTGGAACCAATTTTTCATCAGATGACGCAGAAACCCGTATGAATAGAATTTCAAGCGCATACAGAGCCCAAAAATCCGCAACCAAATACGACTCTAATAAATTTACACAAAATGTTACAACAGCCGTTCAGATTGGCACATTACTGCTAATGGTTTTGGCATGTATATTGTAACCCGTGGCTAGAATTTGAATAGATTTTTCAAATCTTCAACACTATTTTTAATATCTTCAGCCTGCTGCTTATATTCTTCTTTAGCAGCTTGGCTGCGTGTTTGAGCATCTTCTTTAGCCTTGTTAATCGCATCTATCCGTGATTTAATATCACTTTGGACTTGTTCTTTGATAGAAGGAGCCTCTATTGCAGACATATCCGGATCGGAAAGCCATTTGAACGATTTAACAGAAGATTTGCTCTCTATTCCGCCGTTAAAGCTCACTTTGAAGTCTTTATACGAAGTATTTCCGCCGGAAAGCGCAGGAATTGCCGCAACATTTTCGCCTTTTGGGTTAGTTGTTATCGCATTAATTATACTGCCTGTCAAAGCCCCAAATTTAGGTATGTATGAAGTTAACTTGCTGACTGATAATTCGCCCAGAGGCCCCAATGCTTTAACAACATCCGCTCCTAAACGTCCGAGAATAGCGAGATTTGCACTGCCATTTAACAAATTGTATCGACCTGTTATAAAATAAGCCATTGACGGCCCTGAAGTTTTGATAGATTTAACATCAGCCCATCCATTACCGTTAAAAGCCAATTCACCTTTAATATATTTAAAATTAGCGGTGTTTTTGATAACAGGAAGGGAAGTTACAGGGGCAAGCGCAGTACGTAATATCGTATTTGCATTCAGGTTTTGTGCAGTGAGAAGATTTTCAAGCTTACCGATATTCAGGAAGGCTCCATTATCAATATTAAACCCCACAGTGCCTTTCAATGATTTCATCATCTCAGCCTCTGTTGCACCTTGAAGACTAACTTTCGCATCAAAACCTAATGTTCCGGAAAGAGCATTTTTAATCCCTGCTGCGCCCTCAATCGCATTAAGTGCGTTCATGCCGGAACCTTTCATATCGACACCAATTTTTCCGTTTAAAATATTATATGACACATTACCGTTTACTTTTCCGGAAAAAGCATCACCTTTAATGTTTTTTAGATAGAAAACATTATTGTTTAAACTAAAATCAGCAGAAAGGTTTTCAGCAACTATACCGCCTGAAGTTAAGCGCTTGAGAGTAGCTTTTCCATTTACAATAACTCCGTCGAGTATAAGCTCCAGATTATCCATAGATACAGCCATATCAGGAATTCTTATTGAAGGAATTGAAAGATTTCCTTTCAATTTCGGATTCATTGCAGAGCCGATTATATTAATATCTGCCCGCGCCGACAACTTAGAATCTTTAAAACCCGGGATATTCATCGTTTGAACCGCAGGAACATCAAATTTCAGGGCCAAATTTTGTGATTTAGAAAGATTATCTACAGAGCCCGAAAGTGAAGCAATGCTATTGTCATTTGTATAAATACCGGTTTCTGTAAATTGTAATTTATCATTTTCAATTGACATTTTGGATTTTATAAGCGTATTTTTACCCTTAAGACTTTCGATATTTAGAATAGAAAGATAGTTTGACGGGTTAGCCGTAATTTTAGCAACAATATTCTGCGTCTTAGCGTTGCCGGTAATATTTACATTCAAAGGCAGCTTGCCAAGTGCTTTTATATCACTTCTTAATTCTTGCGGTACCATCATTTTTAAGTCGCTCGCAAGCATAGCACCGGCAGCGTTAATATCAATTGCAAGCTTTTTATCCATGTAATCAGTAATTTTGCCATTCACATCTACTCGTGAATTGTCAATAAGAAAATAGGTATTATTTATTAAAATATCTTTTTCGTTAATTACAGCGCCTGCTTCCGGAACCTTTACTTTAGCAATTGGGTTTGTAATCAAAAGATTTTTAGAATTCACAAGCCCGCTGTAATTCTTTCCGTCAGTCTTCAGATTGAATTTTGCATTTGAAAGTGAAATTCCTGTATTAGATGGCTTATTTTTAATATTAACATTATCGATGCTAAGCATAGCCGAAGGTTCGGGATTTTTTAATTTACCTTTTAATCCGGCATCCATTGAAAGTGTACCTGATTTAATGTCATTCTCCTTGAGTATCGCCACTTGCCCTGCAGCTGCAACAAGCGCTTTGAGCAAAAGCTTATCCGCCGTCAAGTGTAAATCAGTAGTAGCGTCTTGTGAAATTGTGCCATAAAGCTTCAAAGGCTGGTTAAGCACTGAAAAAGATACATCTTTTACGTTTACATTGTTATTTGTAAGATCAACGTCTGCTTTGATATTATCAATTAAGACATTATATAGGGCATATTTTATAGAAGCAGAAGGTATTTTAAAATATCCGTTAGAATTTATTTTTTTAAGATCGCTTTTTATATTAAAATCCGCATCAACAGCACCTGTAGCACTCAATGTATCCAAATCCTTATACCCAAAGGATTTAGCAATACTATCAATGATATTAAATACATTGTTAATTCCTGCATTGGATTTGAATGACAAATCTATTTTTGCATGTTTTCCTGTTCTGAAATCACCGTTTATATCTGTCGTTTCGTTATCTGCGGTGTATAACTTTGACAACATTTTAATTTCATTGCCAGAAAAATTTAAATGCAAGTTTCCATCAGGAAGATTTTTCCCGTCAACAGCAATCGAAATTCCGTCTACATTCAAAAAGCCATCAGCGAGCACTTCTTTAGAATTTCTTTTCAAATGCAAATCTGCATTCAAATTTGCGCAAAATTTGTTTTTACTTATGGCTTTGAATATATCTATTAAGTTGATAAAAGGAAGTTCTTGTTGTTCTTTTGGCGTCTCATTTGGAGTTTGCATGAAAACAAGGTCATTAAAATCCATATCCGGCATAATCTTATTATAAAGTTTTAAGTTTACACTGAACTGCTTTACACCATCGAAATACATTTGAGAATCCGCTGATACTTTAATTTTTTTGTTAAATATAAAATCAGTCAGATTAATTTTATCACCCTTAATAGAGTAGTCTTTTTCTGATACAGAATCTGTAAATGTAAGATTATAGTTTTTAATATATATAGAAGGCAGATGATTAGAGAGTTTGAATTTAAAAGGTAATTCAGAAGCTGTCTGTGCCGGATTGTCCTTGTGTGATTGCGGAATATAATCCTCCAGTAAGAAATGCCCGTCCTTTTTAACCTTTAAATATAAATTTAAATTATCAGCAGAAACTTTATCAATTCTAATTTGCCTGAAAACAATCGGTATTAGTGAAAGTTTCACTTCTAAATTGTCAGCCGAGAATAATTTATCTGCGTTAGGAAGTTCGGCTTTTGCATGTGATATTTTCACCCCCGCAGTAAGCTTCGGTGTAGTCAAAAGTTGAATTTTGCCTATCTCCAGGTTAAAGCCTGTTGTATCTTTTATAAGTTTTTCAGCCTGTCCGCTGTATGAATTTATAACTCCATTTAGAATAAACGGCAGAATTAAAAACAACAAATAGAACAGCACAAGAATAATTCCGATAGTTATACCGGCAATTTTAAAAAACTTTTTATTCATCACATACCCTCTTCTTAAACTTTATAGATTTATTTTAGCAAAAAAAATTATTTTTTCAATTTTTCAGGTTGGACATTCCATTTTATAAGCGGATTTTTACGGAACCAGGTTAGCTGTCTTTTTGCGTAATTCCTTGTGTTTTGCTTCAACTTGTTAACCGCTTCATCAAAACTCATTACGCCGTCTAGATAAGCTGTTATTTCTCTGTAACCTATAGTTCCAACAAGATTTTTAATGCGACCGTGCTTTTCCAAAAGCCTCTTAGTTTCATCTATAAGACCGTTATCAATCATTAAATCTACCCGTTTTTCTATTCTTTCATAAAGCTCTTTGCGCGGAAAATTTAAACCAATCCACTCCACATCATATTCAGGTTCTTTTTTATGCTCTGAAAGCGGCTTTTCTAAATTTCTTTCTAACTCTATTGCCCTTATTAGTTTTCTCTTATCGTTAAGCTCAATTTCACCGGCCCTTGAGGAAGACAACGATTTTAGCATTGAATAAAGCTCTGCATTTGAAAGCATCTGTAATTCCTTACGCAATTCATAATCCGGCTTTACATCGGGCATATCATAACCTTCTAAAAGCACTCTGAAATATAACCCGGTTCCCCCAACAACAATAGGAACACACCCTTTTTCAAGAATTGAATTAACAGCCCGTCTGGCTTCAACTGCGTAAACACCTGCTGAATAATCAATTTCAGGCTCTACTATGTCTATCATATGATGAGGAACTTCTTTTTGTTCTTGCACGCTTGGCTTTGCAGTTCCAATATCAAACCCTCTATAAACAAGACGAGAATCTGCTGAAACAATTTCGCCGTTCATTTTCTTTGCCAATTCAATAGCAAACGCAGTTTTACCGGAAGCTGTAGCTCCTACAACAGCAATTACTTTAGGCTTCTTCGACTTGTCCCTTATCGCAAAATTCTCTTTCATAATAGCTAAATAGTAGCACAACAACATATATTAGAAAATAAAAATATAAAACCATTACAAAAAGATACAAAATTGGATTTAAAAGCGCCAAAGCTCCTAAAAGCGTCAAAAGCACATTTAAAAAAGTCAGATATACAAACAATTTTAAAGAATTTAAAAATTTACAAAACAGCTTTTTAATTGACTTTAACAGTGCGACAAAAGGATTTGGAGTAGAATATATTATTTCCGGAATCCATAGCATGAACAAGAATGACAATGCTGTCGTTGCTAAAACTATAAGCATTCTCCAATCACTAAGTTTAAGCTTTTGCTCAAGAGTCAATGAAGATAGAAACGCGGTTTTGTCAACACCTTGCGCGGCATTCAACGCTGCTTGAAGCTGCTGCGGAGTAAAATCAATGTTACCTATTATTAAGCCTCCTACAAACGAAACAAAAGCCGAAGACAAAGCTATTATAATTAAAAAAAGCACACACATCCCTATAAATGACAAAAAATACAACCCTATACCAGTCGGAATTTCTTTAAATAAACGCATTGTATCTTTTGCACGGTCTTCATCCAAGACGTACACTCTTTGGGAAACCGCAATTGCTTTTTTAGCCATGTAGAACCAGCCTGAAAAAAATGCCCCTAACATAAATAACAGTGTAACAAGTGCTATTGCAAATTCAACAGGCGCACTTATCGTAGTTGACGAAAACGCTATGTACAACGTAATTATCCACATAAAAAATACTAGCGGAATTGTTAGAATTATACAATCATTTGATGTTTTAAATGCCTCTTTAAAAAGTTTTATCATAATAAATATTTAACCTCTGTTCAGTAAAAATAAAAACCGACAAATTACTTAATAATTTCTTCTTGTTTTTTAGCGGCTTCTTTTTTTCGTTTTCTGCGCCTCATCAAATCTACAAATGCTTCAAGACGTGTAATATACCCCGCTTTTCCGGTTTGTTCATCCATAATAAGAGGTAATATTGGGATATCACAGTTTTCTCTCATTGCAGGAAAAATATTTTGAGACATAATTTCCGGCATACAAGTGAAAGGACTGATATGGATAATTCCGTCAATGCCTCTTTCATTGGCATAAGCAACATCAGATACACACTCCAAAGCATCTCCGCCTATATCGCGCATAAGGTAAGGCTTTGCAAGTCTATTTGCTCTTTGAAGGTGTGTTTCGCCTTTTCTGAAAAGTTTCGGGATAATTGCATCTTTTAAAAAACTGCTGACAGTAAGGCTTTTTCTTGTTTCAACCCCCATTTTACCAAGTTCTTTTACAATATCTTGATTTGAAAATTTGTCGCACACAAGAAAAATTTCACCGGTTATATCAACATGCAAAACTTCTTTGTTTTCATCAATTTCAGTTTTGTCCATTTCTGCAAAAGCCTGCTTTTTAGCGCGGTTTAATTGACGGTTAGTATTTGCTTCATCAATCATTTTAATCGCTTTTATAAAATGTTTCTCAGCTTCGCCGAAAGTTTTTTCTCGCGCTCTCAAATACGAAAGCCTGCTTTCCAAATCATCAAGCACAAAAACTTTTCTCATAGCAATTAGAATGGCTCTCATAAAAAGGACAGGGTCATTTTTTCCGCTGATTTCTTTCAAAAATCGATACATGCCCTTAATACCGTCGTAGAGTGTTAATTCAATATAATTCGTGTGATAGCCTAAATCAGACAATGCATTTTTAATACAAGCACCGTATTCTCCCAAACGACAAATGCCGGGTGATGTAATCATTGCAACGTAATCAGCGCCGCCTTCAATTGCTTCAATAAAATTTCCCAAAATTAATTTATAAGGAAGACAAATAGCTTCAGGAGAATGTTTTGTGCCAAGCGAAAGCGTTCTTTTACTTGTATAAGGGGGAATAAAAGGTTCAACACCTACTTTTCTCAGAGCTGCGCCCCAAGCTATATATATTGTACCCATATGCGGGAATGATACTTTTATATTTTTCTTTTTATTTTCCAATTTTTCAACCTTTCAAATCAGGATGGCGTGCTGCCATTGTTTCATCTACTTTTTTCACAGGGGTTAAGTGAGGAGCTGAGATTAACTTTTCAGGATTAATTTTCGCCTCCTCATAAATATTTATCATTACCTTCACAAATTCATCCATCCGCTCTTTTGATTCGCTTTCGGTAGGCTCAATCATAAGCGCTTCGTGGACAATCAGAGGGAAATAAACTGTAGGCGGGTGAGTGTTTTCATCCATCAATGCCTTTGCAATGTTTAGCGTTGAAACTCCGTATTTTTGTTTCATATCTTCGCCAGAAAGCACAAATTCGTGCATGCAAGGCTCATCATACGGCAGTTTATAATACTTTTTAAGCTTTTCTTTTAAATAGTTAGCATTCAAAACGGCGTTTTCACTTGCTTCTTTGAGATTTTTACCCATCATTAGGATATAAGCATATGCCCTGACTAAAACCCCAAAACTTCCATAAAAATCTCTTACTTTACCGATTGAGTGCTTTAGATTAAATTCACGGAAATATTTTTTTCCATCAAAAGCAATTATCGGTACCGGCAAATATTCTTTTAAGCTTTCAACCACACCGACCGGCCCGGCTCCGGGGCCTCCGCCGCCATGGGGTGTCGCAAATGTTTTATGAAGATTTAAATGAACAACATCAAACCCCATTAATTTCGGATTTGTATAACCCATTATCGCATTAAAGTTTGCTCCGTCATAGTATAAAAGTGAGCCGTTATCATGCATTAATTTTGAGATTTCAAGCACTCTTTCCTCAAAAAGTCCGAGGGTATTGGGATTGGTCATCATAATAGCAGCAACATCTGCACTTAATTTTGATTTTAAATCTTCAATATCAACCTGTCCGCGCTCATTTGACTTCACGCAAACAATTTCAAAACCGCACAAAGCAGCGCTTGCGGGATTTGTGCCATGCGCAGAGTCCGGTACAAGCACTTTTTTTCTATTCTCGCCTTTAACTTCAAAATACTTTTTAATAACCATCATGCCGGTTAATTCACCGTGAGCCCCCGCGGCAGGCTGTAGAGAAAGCGCATCCATCCCGGTAATTTTCTTTAGTACTTCCTGGAGCTTAAACATTAATTCCAAAGCACCCTGAGCATCACAGTCAGAAGAAGCCGGATGAAGATTTGTAAATCCTTCAAGGTTTGCCAAAAGCTCATTAACTTTTGGATTATACTTCATAGTGCAGGAGCCGAGCGGGTAAAAGCCTTTTTCAATACAAAAGTTTTTATCAGAAAGGTCTTTATAGTGTCGCATTAGCTCTAATTCAGAAATTTCAGGGAGTTCAGCCGGGTTAGCTCTTAAGAAACTTTCGTCAATGAAATCTATATTGACATTTTCATCTGTAAATCTTACCCCGTCTGTATTATTGCTCTTTTCAAAAATTGTTTTCATATATATTTTAAAGTATCCCTTGTTTTTTTAAATCTTTTTTAATTTTGTCCAGTCCGGATTGAATAATTCTGGAAATCCTTGATTGTGAAATATCAAATTCCTCTGCGATTTCCCTAAGTTTTTTTTCTTTGAAAAACTTATATTCAATAAGCTCACGCTCTCGTTTTGGTAATTTTTTCATTGATTCAAGAATTTCGGCCTTAAGTTCTGCAAATTCGATTGATTCTTCCGGGGTTCTCTCATCAGCTTTTATCTGGGTCGGAACCTCAGCGTCCTGCATTTCGTCAATAGAAAGGATAGTTTTATAAACTTCAACACGGACTTCTTGTTCGCTGTCTGCTTCTTCCTGCTTTCTATTTTTTAGAGAGTACCATTTATATCTTCTTCTGACTTCATTTCTAATAGCCCACTTGATTGCGGTAGAAAGGTAAGTGTTGTTATAATTTTCGGGCTTATTATTTTTGAAAAGCAAGTAAAGTGTATGATTGCCGATATTAATAAGTTCTGGCAACTCAATAAGATGCGAAACAGAAAACTTTTGATACTCTACCTTAGCTATCGTTTCGATTAAATTTTTATATTCCCTTAGATTAACCTTATTATCTGCCGGCATGACTACAACACTTAATCCTTAAAAATAAGTCTTACTAATATACAATATAACAAAAAAAAATATAGAATACCAGCTAATTTAATTTTCCTTAACATATTTTATTCTTAGAGAAAATCGACGAGGAGAAAATAATGAAAGTATTGTTCTGTACAGACGGTTCAAAAATAAGCTTTAATGCACTTCACAATTTTGCAGGATGGGCAGAAAATGCTACAATTGACGTAATTTGCGTAATAGACTGGAGCTTTCTTCCAGATGATGTAAGCATCGAAACAGAAGGGTTTGCGTTTTCCTGTGCAAATATTGCTGATAACATACTTGAATATGCACAAAAAGAGATTAAAAATTACGGGCTGAATTTCGGAGAAAAAATAAAACAGTGCGGAGGTGCCGTTGAATGCATTCTTGAACAGTTGAATTCTTGTGAATACGATCTTATCGTTATGGGGTCGCACGGCAAAAAAGGAATTCAACAGTGGCTTGGTTCTGTTTCAAGGGATATTTTGTACAATGCAAATGTATCGGTATACATAGCAAAAAATAGAAACCAGCATAAACGAATTCTTTTTACACCAGAAGACAGCGAGAATTCTGATTTTGCAGTAACAATGGGCCTTGATACACTAAAACTCTCAGACAAAGAAATATTCATATGCACTGTAACAGAAAATCCAGACCTTTTATTCTTAGACGGCACCCTGGATACTAATTGGCTTTTGGCAATTGAGCAGCAACAGGAAATTCACGCACAAAATCTAGTGGACAGACTTAAAGCAAGAATTGAAGATAAAGGACATTCAGTAGAAAAAGCCTCAGTTTTAGAAGGTAATCCAGCACAAAAAATTATAGAATATGCCGCAAGCGAAAATATTGATTTAATAATTACTGGAACAAAAGGCCAAACTAAAATGAAAGACTTTCTTTTAGGCTCTGTAAGCAAAAGAGTTCTTGAAAACACACAAAGCGATGTCTTAATATTTAAATAGTTATTCAATCAGCCAAGTTCGGTAAAGACAATTGCCGTCGGGACACCAGCGGCCTTTGGCAATGAAGTCTCTCATAGGCACAAGGCGATCTGCATTTTTGTGATATAAATAATCGATGTCATTTTCATCTTCTGAAACAATAAAGCCAGCTGCGGCAAATTGAAGACCATATCTATCTTGACCTAATTTGTTTGGACCTTTATTTCCATTTACATCAACAACTATCGCATTTTCACGGTTTGAGTATAAATACCAGGCCATACCTGAATAGTCAACAAATGAGTAACTAGATTTAGAACATCCTAACCAATCAGGCGCGCCATTATAAAGATATCCTGCCTGACCTTTATCGCAAACCCAGCACTTGTCTGCATTGTTCTCAAAACACGTTTTGGTAGTTCTGAAATAATTTGACATTATCTTAAAATTTTCGCCTATTGCATAGGTATACTTGCCTTCCCCCTCTGAAATATTAGGACTTATATCAAGAAATTCACCTTCAGCACGCATTCTTAAAAGAGCTTGAGAAGCTGCAGAATATGCTTTTTTGTAGGCTGATCTAAATTCTTTTTCTTTTGCTTTATTAATCAGCGTCGGCATTGTCATTGCCGCAACAACGCCGATTATGCCAAGAGTAATTAAAACTTCTGCCAAAGTAAATCCTTTAAGCGATAAATTCCGTCGAGCCCCCCCCC
>USGC01000028.1 GCA_900554095.1 uncultured bacterium | reverse complement strand
GGAAATCCCTGAAGTCTGAAACACTCAAGCGGAGTTAATCTTCGGATTCTGTATCCGTCAATAGTGCCCATATTGCAGTTTGTATCAAGAGTCTGAGAACAGCCCTTGCCAACTCTTCCACGTCTTGTTTTAGAATGTGGAAAAGCAAGATTTATTCCGTCTCCGGGACCTGCTTCGTCAAATCCTTTTTTAGTTCCGTTTCTAACTTTCATTAAAGGAGTATCGCCCGCAACTTTTAGAGTTTGAACTGTATCAGAGGCTTTGTATTGATTGTGCCGAGGCTTGTTAATAAAATACAACCCTGTTTTAGCACCGAGTCCGCCTCCGTTTGCAGTAAGACAGGAACTTAAACCGTCCGGTAAATAAATTCTGTTACCTTGAGGTGTCTTGGGACTTAATGGATGTTTATTGAGCGTGCTAATATTTTCGATTCCGTCCGGGGTGAGAGGAAATATTTTTCCGGCACATCTTTTTCCATAACATCCAACAATGTACACTCTTTCCCGGTTTTGAGGAACTCCGAAGAACTTAGAATTAAGTAATTGCCATTGCACTTGATACCCAATGTCGGTGAGAATTTTAAGTATTGTTTGGAAAGTTTTTCCACTGTCGTGATTAAGTAAGCCTTTAACGTTTTCGAGTATAAAATATCGGGGTCGCTTGTCTTTGAGAATCCGTGCGACTTCAAAAAACATTGTGCCTCTGGTGTCTTCAAAGCCGCGTCTTTTTCCTGCAATCGAGAAAGACTGGCAAGGAAATCCTCCGCAGAGAATGTCGAAGTCGGGCAATTCTTCTGTATTGATTGTTCTGATGTCATTAAAAAATAACTCCTCTTCGGTATTAAAATATGCTTTGTATAATTTGTTGGCATATTCGTCATTATCACAATAGCCGATACTTTTAAAACCGGCTCTTTCAAGTCCGATTCTGAAACCGCCTATACCGGAAAATAAATCCAAAAACGTTAATTGCTTATTCAAGACCATCACTCCTACCTTGCAGTTCACACAGGAAAAGTGCTTTTTGAAGAGATTGCTCAAACTTCTTTGAATGCAGATTTTTATCCGTTAAAAGTTCGTAAGCCTCATCAAAATCATCACAATCCTCAAGCAATGAAATTAAAGGTGAAAGCATCTGTTGAGACTGTTCATTTAATTTTTTTGTTGAAATAAACTCAAGCAGATTTTCTATCTGGTCTTGTCCGGGAACTGACGGCTCGCTTTCTTTAAATTCTTTAAACTGAGAATTTGTTGCAGGCGGCAACTCCTCTCGAATTTCAAAATCCTCATCTTCAAGACCGTAGGCTTTGATAAAATACTCTTTAGTGAATTTAACGCCGGTATCTGAGAGAATTTTATCTCGCTGTGCAAGAGTTAAATCAACTTCCTCCGGTGCATACATTTCAAAGACCGGAACTTCCTCGTTTGAGAAGTTAATCTCGTAAATCCAACGGATAAGTTGGTTTATAACACTTTCAACGAGTTTTTTATCAGAATCAATAATATCCTGACGAACAGCCATGTGCGTATTTGCAGCTGCATAACTTCCTGTTGAGCCTATTTCAGTCGTTAAAGTTTGTCCTAATATTGCTTTTGAAATTTCAGAATTCATCTTGTCGATGAGTTTTTCATAAATTTCGGCAGATGAAGATTTATTCGCCTCTTGAATTTCAACAGACGAATCATCAGGAATAACAGCGATTGCATCTTGAACCATATCCTCTAACATATCGGCGAGAGTCGTTGTTTCTTCTCTTGATGCTCCACGTGGGTGTTTGCCTATCAAATGAGGCATTCCGTATTTTTCAGTGAATACTACCCAAAACTTCAGTCCGCCTTTTTTGAATGTTACAGACCAAAAGACACGAGATAACGTTCTCTCACCGTAAGGATTGTTATAAGATGGATTATTTTGAGCAAGCAGGAATTTTTTATCCGGAACAATTTCGCCGTAGTAATTTTCTTTAGTTCTAAATTTTAGATTATTATCATCATCAAAACAAAACCATTCCGGCGGCTTTGCAATAATTTTTTCAGGCAGAACGTGTCCTGATTTTGTTTTCTTCCAAATAATCTCTAAAGGCTGATAACCGAACTGCGTTGCATCAAGAATATCACTTATTAATTTATGAATATCCAGTTTTTTAAGTAATTCTTCAATCGCCTCAGCGTTTTTATCTTTATCCAAACCTCGATTAATTTCCCAATCGAGAGATAAAACTCCTGCTTTTCGTGATTGAGTGCAGGCAAAAACGTGAGGATCACAAAGCAATTCCTTATAAATCCTAATATCCTTGCCCTGTTTTCTGAGAACAATATCAGGGTCGGGGAGAATGTTTGCCAGAGAATAAAAGTTTAATGCTCGTTTTCGGGTCGCAATTTCTTCTGACAAACTTTTTTTAGAGTTTGCTTTTTTGAGAATAGAATCGTCTGTCATTAGGCACCTGTATTCTTTTTGAAGGTAGCGAGCATATCGACCATTCCAACTTTGTAGATGTTTTCAAGAACATCTATTTCAAAGATTTCTACTCCGTCAACGATTAACTTGGCATAGGTTACAGCCATAGTTGTTTCGTATTCGGCATTTTCCTGCGGCTTAATATTACCGAGAGGGAATTCTTTGAAAGTTCCGATTAAAAAAGCAGTGGCAGGAACTTCCTTAATTCTTCCCGTTCCGTTGTAAGTTTCAAGGTTTGCTCTAACCTGTATCATTGTTGCTAAAAACGGATTAGAACATATTGCCATAACACTCGGATAAAGTGCATTCCACTTAATTTTGCATTCAAGTTTATCAATTCCGGCAAAAAATTCAGCAGAACCGACCATGCCAAGAGCCTTATGCTCAGCCATTTTATGCTTAATCTGCGGAAGCTGTACTTCTTCAGCTCGTCCGAGCAGGTTGATGCCGTTCATATAAACATTGGCGTTGGTTAATTTGTTTATTTCAATTTTAGACATATAAACTCCCTAAGATTTTTTGAAAAGACCGCAATCCCTAATCTCCACGTCCGAATAGTGCATAATGACATACTCCTTGCTGATGGCTTGGATTAAGGGACATTTGTAGATGTTTTTGCAGTTAAAACAAATGTCCGCACAATCGGTGTGAACCTCTAAAACTCCTCTGTCATTAACGATTGCGTACATTATGAACCGCCCAGAGATTTCAACAGTTCGATATTTATGAACGATTCAAAAGTAATTCTTTCAGCCGGAGTCGGAGGCATAAATTCGATGTCAAACGTTAAATGTCCGTTTGCAATTTCCGTTGCAGGGTTTTTATCCTGATTGAATGTACATTTACCGTCAATCAATGCACCACGACCGATTAACGTTCTAATAAACTGGTTTACAGTTTCACAGATAGAATCAATCAAGCCGTTATCAATCGGGTAATCCATGAATTGCAGCATTGAATATTCAACCGATTCGTGAATAATATCAGCGGTTCTTCTGACGTTTATAAAGTTGGTCGGATTTGTAGAACTCGGATAAGCAGCAGACCTGTTGCCCCACGTTCTGAAACCTGAGCCGTAAGAATTGAAAACAGTTACAACACCGCATTCATTCAAAGCGTTAACTTCAGATGTCGGGTCATTAATCATTGAAGTTAATTGCCGTTCAACCCCGACAATTCCTTGAATTTCAGTATTTGAAGGCGACCAGTGATAACCTTTCTCAACATCTTTTGCCGCAATTACACCGGCTAATCTTTGAGAATACGGTTGTAATTTTATGGAATCAGAAGTTGCATCATATACCTTTAAATGCGGATAACAAAGGATTATACGTTCGGATGAAGTATTGAAATTGATTGTACCTTCAGGCCCACGACCTGAAATAACTTCTTGAACAGATGCTCCGACAGGTGCATCAACAATACCCATCGCACGAATTTTATTGCAGATAGTATTCATCTCTGTTACAACAGCTGTTTCCTCACAAAATACAGGTGCAATAATCGTTTTAGGATAATAGCCAAATAAGGAATAACAATCCTCAAAGGCTTTCATTCCGGTGCGTTTTCCTGTAAGTGCATCAACACTTCCGTTGATTTCGCCGACTGTAACATCTGAAACATCTTCGTGTTTTTCAGGGTCATAGACGTTTATAACAATCGCAATCCCGGCACCCTGATCGAATATTGCTTGCAGGGCTTGAGGAATAGTAAATCCGGCTTTATGATTGCCGAAATACCTTACAGCCTCAATCTCATTCATAATCAAAGTCGGGGTGTTGATTGTTTTGTACTCGTCTTCAACATCTTCAATCGGTGCAGTTCCGACAATTCCGACAACAGCAGTTTTTACTGTAGTAATTGTTCTTGCACCTTTTGTAATTTCTATGGTTTCAACACCATGAAGAAAACTTGCAGGCATATATATAAACTCCTTGGGGGTAAAAATTAAATTTCTAAATCTTGTATATTTGTTGTGGTTAGTGTGAAATTAACTCCGTATTGCCAGATACCGGCTTTTTCGGAGATGAAAAAATCTTTTGATGGACTTAATTTTGAGCAACCGTCAGGTGCAAAACCTGTAAGAACTGCTTTAATTTTGTCAATATATTCGTATGCTCCCTCGTTTTTTCTGAGGTTTCGGGTTACGACAGTGATTGAAAATTCTTTTTTGTTTTCCTGAGAGATAAATCCGAGTGCATCTGTTGAAGTGTAGTTACTTCCCTGATAATGCACAAGCAAAGCACCAATCGGATGAAGTAAAATAAATTCGGCAGGTTTATCTGGAAAACCTTGAACAAGAACTTCAGGGAATACTGTTTTTAATTTTTCAATTATTGCGTTTTCAATATCTCTAATATTCAAGCATTCGATCCTTACTAAAAAGCCTGTCAATTATCGACTTATTTGTTTTGTATTCTTCAGCATTAAATCCTGCGGTTTCAAAAGAATCGTTTTCGCTTTGCAGGGATATAACACCTTTTTGGATATCTTTGAGAGTTGAGATTGCATTTTTGTAGTTATTTTCAATAACTTCCGGCATTTCATCTCTCATACGTCTTGAATACAGGCGGTGAATGCTTAAATCAATGGCAAGAATTCTGAGTAAAGGAAAATGGGCATCTAAGGGTAGAGTGTATCTGCCACGAAGATACCCATCGATGAGCGTAGAAGAATAAAGGATAGCCTCTTGGGCAACGACACGATCGACAGCTTCTTGCCCATCATCAGAAGTGAGCTGGATAAGAGTAGGGGTAGAGGTTTGTGTTTCGATATCTTCGATCGTGCAATAAACCATTTTATACTCCTCGTATAATTCTTATTTCCTGACCTGCGGTTCCGGCATCAAGAGCATAGCCGTTTGTAATGGCAGAGTCTGCAACCTTAACTGCTTTACCTTCCGCATCAGATGCAACGGCATCTCCGACAGCGATTGTTCCTGCGGCTTCAACAAGCAGAATTCCTAAAACCGCAACAGGTGCATATTCACCTTTAGCGGTTGAAACATCTGAAACACCGAGAGCTTTAGCACCTGCTGCACAATAATTGCCGTCAAATCCGATAAATCTGTGCTGTTCCAAATCAGCAGCAGCAAGTGCAGAATCAATTAAAAGAGGTTTGTATGTTTTATTTGTTGTCATCAGAACCTCCTTTTTCATCTGCTTTTGATTCTTCTTCCGCAGTTACGGTTTGAGATTCAGTTTCGGTTTTTGTTTCTGCTTTTGTCTGATTTTTAGCAGAGGTTTTATTTTCAGACTTCTTGTTCCCTGTTGATGCAGTTTTAGAAGTTTGAGTTTGTGCTTTAGATTTTGCAGGGGCTGACTGATTCGGCAGAAGTTCCACAAAATCTTCAAGACGTTTTGCTTGAGTGTCATCAAGTTCAATGGTTGAACCTTCTTTATACACAGTTTTATTGTGCATGATGTGTGTTTAACTTTGTACTTCAGAGCCATCAGAACCTCCTTGTCCACTTGTTTGTGACGTTTTTGCTTCACCGTTTACTTTTGAAATTAAGTACCCGGCTTCAGCACCGACTAAAAACGGTGTGTAAATGTCGGTAGCCCTGATATACTTAACTTTGTTGCCCTCTTTTTGATATTCATCAATTTGCAGGGCATCTTTTTTGCGGACAGTGTATCCGTAAGAGGGGTCGTATTCCGTTCTTGAATTGCCAAGATTTGGAACATATGCAAGCACAATATTATCCTGCCAGATTCTGACAAAATTTCCGTCTTTATCCGCAAAGATTGATTTTCCGATGAAAATATTTTCAATCTCAAAAATTTCTTTTAATAAATTAATTGTTACTAATTTATTGAGATTGTCGGAAATCAAACCTTTAAGTTGAGGGTGTTTTTTGAGGGTTTTCCACGCTGCTTGCCCTATAATCATAGTGTTCGGGTCTTGAGCAATTTTAGAGGAAACCGCATCTTTGGCATCATCGATTACACCCTGCGGATCAGAATTCTCATCGGTAAAACAAGATGTGCCGGACAATAAAATTTTGTTGCCGGTAGGATATTTGTTAGCATCTTGAGCCAAATCGGCACACTGTTTTTCAAGTTTCAGCTTCAAACCTTCCGTTACAACATTAGTTGCGTGAAGTTGTAATTTGACTTTTTCTGCCTCCTGTTCTTCACGATAATCAATCGGGTATGACAAATCGTGTTCAGCGAGGGTAGTTGTATGTTTTTTGAAACCTTGCGGCGAGATAACATTTGAATTCGCCCTTATTGCACGTTCGGTATCGTAAAGATTGAACGCTTCCTTGTTGAACTCAAAAATGTCAATTTTTTCTTTCTCAGAAGTAATTTCAGGGAACAGATGCTGAGCCACAAAGGCATTATTACTGTAACCACGAGCGACCTCTGAGAGATACGCATTTATGCGTAATTCTTCCAATCTTCCCATTTAAACTCCTTTTATATCAATGTTTCGGGGTATTACTTATTTAATTTGAGCAGTGCATCTTTAAATGAGATGTTTTCTTTTGTTGCAAGAGCCTTAGCCTCTTTGAAAATCTCAACGCTTTCCTCATCTGCGTTTGCAAACTTTTCCACATCTTCATTTGTTTGGTCTGTTTGCTTTTCTTTAGTGGCAAACTCACCGTATTTTATTTGATTCGGCAGGGACTCAATAAAAGATTTGAAGTCGAGAACGACTGTTGAATCCTCGCCGAATTTTTTGACATTATCTAACTCCTGAAGAACGGATAAGACAACATTCTTGTTTGCAGGGACTAACGTTCCCTTTTCAATTTGCTTGTCGATGAATTCTTCAAATTCTTTTTTCTTCAAAGAAGTTTTAATGTCATTCAATTCTTTTTCGATTTCTTCCTTACCCTGAGCTTTTTCTTTAAAAGTTGCGACTTCATCGGATAAAGCAGAAATTTTTTCTTTTAAAGATTTGATTGTTTCAAGTTTTTTGTTTGATTCCTTGAATGTTGCAAGCTGCTTTTCAAGGTCTGCAACCTGATTTTTCAAATCTTCAATTTCTTGTTCCGAAAATTGTTCCGGCTCATCTTCAGCATTGAATTCAAAAGTATCAGCTTCTGATTCCATAAATTTGATAGGTTCTAAACCTTTAACCTGAGGAATTGCAGCGCCGAGGAATGAAACGGCTTTAAGGTATGCACCTTTGCCTTCAAGATTTCTGTATAATTCAACAGAAACTTTTTTGAACTTGCCGTCATTAACGTCTTTTTCAAACTCTTCAGGTACTTCTTTAAAACTCACTTTGAGTTTATCGCCGTCAGCTTTTACGGTATCAACCCAGCCGTAAGCGGGTCCTGATTGCTGATGATCGATTGTAATCGGGGCTTCGCAAAATTGCGGATCATAGTTTTTTGCAATCTGTGCGATTTCTTTTTTGGTAAACTTTCCTTGGGGATAAGTTCCGGCTTTAAAAACTTCAAAAAACTTCATTAAATTATAATCTCCGTATTAAATACATTTGCACCTCGAAAGGTGTCCTTTTAAAAATCTGTATATTCGGAGTATAAACGTTGTCGTTATGCGGTTTCAAAGGTGTTTTGACAGCGATTTTTACATGCAAAAGTTCAATAAAAAGTTCAATGCAAATATTGCCTTGAAATCGTTGGGGGATAAAGTTTAGACTGCAATATATATGAATTAAAAAAGGACACCAGTCCTTTTCTTTCGTTTCATCCTGTTAATAAATAGAGGAGTATTATGGATTTTATTACTCAAATTTCCCCGTTAATAGAAAACATTGGTTTTCCTGCACTGGTGTTTGCCATCTGGTATATTTATCACCAATCGCAGGTTAAAGCATTTGAAACAATTATTCAGGACAACTTCGAAATCTTAAAAGACCTGTTGGAAACGAATCAATACCACGCAGCACTTCTTTCAAGAATTGAAAGTAAAATCGACAACAACCTCTGGTGTCCGATTTTAAAAAAGGAGGTTCATTAGATGAATCCTGAAAGATTGCAATTAAAAGGAATGCTTGCCGAAAGCAAAAAAAGCTTCCGTACCTTAGATACGGAAGCTTCAGGACTTGTTATATTAATTCGTGCTCTTTTAAATCCATACGAGGATATTAAAAATCTTGATATGGATAAAGTATTTGTTTCTGTAAAAAGACTCAAAGAAATAACGGAAGAAATGCAAACTCTCAACGAAAAAATAAAAAAATTGGAGTCTGAATTTGAACAGTAAAAAACAAAGTTTATTATCCGAAGCAGAACGGCTTTTTATATATGAGTATTTACCTGCCGCTGTTATAGCACGCCAACTTAATCTAAACCGAAAAACAGTAAATACTTGGAGAGCCCAGTATGAATGGGATAAAAAGCGTGCGGCATTTTTAAAATCCAAAATGTCATTTCATGAAGAATTATACGAATTTGCCAGAAAAATTATGCATGAAATTTCAGAAGAAATGGATGCCGGAGAAAAAGTAGATCCTGCAAGAATGAATGCTTTGTGCAGATTTATCCCATTATTCACAACCTCCAAAAAGTATGAGGACACTATAAAGAAAAAAGAGAAAGAAAGCCCCAAAGGCTTAACCCCTGAACTTATTTCTCAAATTGAAGAAGAAATTCTCGGAATAAAACACCTAGATGCCAACCAAGAATAAACCCCCGTTTTTTCTGCCATATCAATTAAGATGGCTGAACGATAATTCAAAAGTAAAAATATGGGAGAAATCCCGAAGAATTGGTGCGACCTACGTTCAAAGCTATGAGGACGTAAGGGATTGCGTCAAGAAAACAGTTCCTGCGGTGTGGTTTTCATCAGCCGATGAATCCGCCGCTCGTGAGTACATTGACTATTGCAAAATATGGGCGAATTTATTTAATGTTGCCGCAAAAGACCTGGGCGAACAGGTCTTAGATAAAGAAAAAGATGTCAAAGCCTACGTTATTGCTTTTTCAAACGGCACAAAAATTCACGCATTATCTTCAAACCCTAAAGGTTTTCGTTCCAAAGGCGGAAAAGTTGTACTTGATGAATTCGCTTTTCACAACAACCCTGCCGAACTTTGGAAAGCGGCACGACCTTGTATTACTTGGGGATATCCTTTAAGGATTCTTTCAACACATAACGGTCAAAGTTGTCTTTATTACAAATTCTTGGATCAGGTTGAAAAAGGAAAATTAAACTGGTCGCATCACAAAACCCCGATTCAGCTTGCAGTAGATGAAGGGTTGATAGATAAAATCTACGGCAGACCGACAACACAAGCGGAACGTGAAGAGTGGCTGAATGAAGAGCGAAAAAACTGCTTTGACGATTACACTTGGTTACAGGAATACTGCTGCGTTGCGATTGATGAAGCGTGTGCATTTCTTCCTTATGATTTAATTTCAACTTGCGAGATGCCGGATGTTTTAAAATCCCTTGATGAGATAAAAGGCGATTTGTATGTCGGTATAGATATCGGCAGAAGAAAAGATTTAACCGTTATTTGGTGTTTGGAACGATTTGAAAATTCAAAATACACAAGAAAAGTTAAAGTCTTAGAAAAAACACCGTTCCATATCCAATACGAAATTATTTCAGAAATTCTAAAACACCCGAAACTCCGCAGATGCTGTATTGACTCAACCGGTATCGGAATGCAGTTAGCAGAAACGGCTCAAAGAGATTTCGGGAAATACAGAGTCGAGGCTGTAATGTTCACGAATAAATCCAAAGAGGAGATGGCATTTAACCTGCGAACCAATTTTGAAGATAAATCAGTCTTTATTCCCACAGACCACGATATTCGTGAAGATTTACACTCAATAAGAAGAGTTGCAACAAAAGCAGGAAATATCCGCTTTGATGCAGATACCGCAGAAGTCAACGGACACGCAGACAGGTTCTGGGCATTGGCACTGGCTCTAATCGCCTGCTATGTACCGTATTCACCTGTAGAAATCGAAACAAGGAGAAGATATGAAACATTAAAGATGACTCAAAATTTTTAGAATCGATTTTAAGCCGTTTAAATTTACTCAGATGATAATTTATACCACCCCAAACCGAAAAATTTAATACAGACGTTTTTGAACACTTTTTGAACGGGGTCAGAAAATAATTTAAATACCAAAAATTTAGGAGACAAAAATTATGCCAAAAGAATTAACATTACCATCCGGAAAAGTCGCAATCATTGAAAAGGGCAAAGGCAAAGACCTTTTGCAAGCTCAAATCAAGGCAAAGACTTCAGATGAAATCCCCTACGCTCTTATAGCTGAACTTGTTGAAATTGACGGACAAAAACTTGTCTATGAAGACATCCTTGAAATGGACTTAGAAGATGTATTATCTCTTCAAGGAGAAATTTCGGGGAAGTTATCAGTGGGGAAAGCGAAAGAGATTCCGGAGAAAACGGAAGAAAAAACGGAGATAGTGACTGCTCTGACAGCAGCTCTTACCTCCCCGACAGCCAAAGCATAATCCATTTATGCAAAATAACCGGATGGCAATATTCTGAAATTTGCGAAATGCCAATCCCTGTACTTGTATACTGGTGCAATCAGTCAATAAAATACACGAATAAACGTAACGAGGACTTTGAAGAACAATGCTCGATACAATGATGAAAGTTTCATTAACTTTAGTCGCTTTCGATAAAATGTCGAGGGTTATTCGTGATGCTGTAAATAAATCCAATGACGAATTTGATAAACTTCAGCGAGAAATCAAAAACACCTCAGATATATTAGACAAACTCGGGCAGAATATGACAAAAGTCGGGGGTGCATTGACTCTTGCAGGGGGCGGACTTGCGTATAAACTGGGAATTACAGAGGCTATTCCTGAAGCATTCCAAATGGAACACCGTTTAAGAGAACTTGGCAATGTAGGACAGTTATCCGCAAAACAGCTTGAGGATATGGATAAACGTCTTGCATCAATATCCCGTTATACAAACCAGATGCGGCCTGAAATCGCAGAAGGTTTGAATGTTCTTGTTGCATCAGGTATTGATCCAACCAAAGCCCTTGATTATATGAATGTTATCGGCAGAACTGCAACAGGTGAACAAGCTGCTATTGCGGATATTTCAAGAACTGCTTTTGCCGTAAGCGATAACTTAAAAGTTCCTATTGATGATTTGGGAAAATCAATGGATATTCTTGCGATGTCCGGTAAAGAGGGACGTTTTGAATTAAAGGATATGGCTGCGGCATTTCCGAGTTTAACAGCAGGTGCCGCTATGCTTGGAATGAAAGGGACGCCTGCCGTTGCATCTTTAGGTGCTGCCCTGCAAGTTGCAATGAAAGGTGCCGGCGAGGCATCTGAGGCAGCAAATAACCTCGAAAATTTTATTCAAAAGGTTACTTCCCCACTTGCAGTAAAGAACTTTGAGGAAGTCTTCGGAGTTAATCTCAAACAGGTTCTTTTAGATGCGGCCGCTCAAGGTCGTGATCCAATCTTAGAAGTTATTGAAATGATGACTGAACTCTCAGGCGGAGATGTTTTTAAGGTTTCGGAAGTCTTTCAGGATAAACAGGTTTTAAATTTCATAAAACCTATGATGCAAAATCTTGATGAATATAAAAGGATAAAAGCATCTGCATTAAGTGCCGAGGGCGTTGTTGATTCCGACTTTAAACACATGATGGAAACAACAAACGAACAATTTAAGCTCTTAAAAATTAATATGAAAGAGCTTGTATTCCCTCATTTGCATAAGCCGATAGAGTTAATAAACAATCTTCTGACAAAAATAAATAATAATCCTTTGCTACAAAAAGGTTTATTCGGGGCTATTATAGGAACAATCGGCTTAGGAATTTTGCTTACAACGCTTGGCACTGCAACAATAATTATCGGCAAATTTGTTGGAATGTACGGTAAATTCTTGGGTTACGCTCGTGATTTAAGTCCTGTTCTTGCAAGAAATGCTGTTCTATTATTGCAAAATGCAGGGTTAACAAGCACATCTCACTCACTTGATACAGCATTTAACATCTTTAAATCAGGAAATAAACTTGGTTTGAATCTTCCCAAACACACATTATTAGGTTTTAGTGCTGATATAAGGCGAATTGATAATGAGATGAGAAAAGGATTAATAAGGACTTTCACCGAACTGCCTGCAAATATTTCAAAGTCAGCTCTATCATTAAAAGACTGGACTGTATCATCAATAAAAGCAATGCCGGCTAATTTTATAAATGGTTTAAAAGCGTTCAAAACAGGTTTTTTAAGTATTCCAAACCTGATTAAAAATGCAATAATCGCATTCAGAGCATTTTCTGTTACTTTGCTTACATCTCCTCTCGGTTGGATTGCTCTTGCAATCGGAGTTGTCGCTCTTGTTATTTACAAATACTGGAAACCGATTTCAGGATTCTTTAAAGGTATGTGGCAGGGATTAAAAGAAGGTTTACAGCCATTAATGCCGTTATTCCAAAGAATGGGGAAAGCACTCTCGCCTATTCTTGCACCTATCAAAGCCATTGTTGATTGGTTCAAAAAACTAATAAAACCTGTTGAAGATACAGGCGGTGCTGCTGAAAAAATGGGCGTTCGTTTTGGTAAAGCCATTGCTAATATAATCGTGAAGTTGGTTGAACTTGTCACAAAAGCATTTGAATTCGGAAGTAAAATCACAAGTATGCTTGCCGCAGGGATTATGTCCGGCATTGCTAAAGTAAAAGGCTGTATTTCTCAGGTAGCTCAGGTTATAAGAGACCATCTGCCTCATTCCCCTGCAAAGACTGGGCCGCTTAAAGATTTGCACAAAGTCAAAATTGTTGAAACTATTGCATCAACATTAAAACCGTTGCCTCTCCAAAATGCGATGACTAAGACCTTGGGAGTATTTTCAGGAGGCTTAAAAGCCAACGTGAGAGGTCGCTCATCTGCACCGGCATCCATTGTTGTAACCTATAACCCGACAATCACAATTTCAGGTTCTGAATCCAAAGAAGAATTTTTGAAGATGCTTAAAAAGCATAAAGATGAAGTCGTGAACATCATTAAAAGGGAGTTTGAACGTAAGGAACGTGTTGCTTATTAAGGAGTTTTGAAATTGTTCGCTCAACTTGGAGACATAAAATTTGAACTAATAACTTATTTCAACGGTTTAAATGAAACCGTATCCTACAATTACGCTCAGCACGACCGTATTGAAAACAAACCCATTCTGCAATTCTTAGGCAAAAATTTGCAGGAAGAAGATATAAAGTTAAACTTCCACCGTAACTTCTGCGTGCCGGAAGATGAGATAAAAAATTTAAAAGATGTCGCAGATGCGGCAACCCCTTTGAAATTTATCAAAGGAAACGGTGAATATGTCGGTGTTTTTGTCATTGATGAAATCGGACAAACCACAGAACAAGCCTCGCCGGAGGGCGATTTGATATCGGTTCAGGTCGATGTCCGGCTAAGAGAATACACAGGAAAAATCCCTGAAGATAAACAGGAGCAGAAAGGATTTAAAAAGAAATGACGGAGGAATTCTATTCCTATATCACTCGTGACGGAGACCGTTGGGATATGATTTCTCAGAAATACTACAGCAACCCGAATTTGTATGAGGAGATTATTAAAGCAAACCCCGAAGTTCCGATTGAACCTGTCTTAGAAGCAGGAATAAAACTCAAAATCCCAGTTCTTGAAGAGTCCGAAACCATACAGTTTGAACTACCCCCTTGGAAGAAATAAGCGTCAGCCGGAGTGGAGTTGGCGGAAACGGTGAGTTTTCGACAACGCAACTGTACGAT